>CAHJXH010000142.1 GCA_903644075.1 Sphingobacteriaceae bacterium
CCCTGCCGATAAAAGCCATCAAATTAATATCGATGACCGTATTATAGGAGTTGCACAAGGTAAAACCGGTGAATTTCAGGATATCGTAGGCTGGAGGGTTGATAACGCCATCACATTGATTCGCGGTTCTAAAGGAACTGTAGTTAAGTTGAAAATATTACCTAAAGGCAAAAACGCTTCTGATAAGCCGAAGATTGTAGAGATGGTTCGCGAGAAGATTATCCTGCAAGATCAGTCGGCTAAAAAAGAGATCCGCACTTATAATGAGAATGGCAAAACAGTTAAAATAGGTATCATTTACGTACCCGCTTTTTACCTTGATTTTAATGCTTACAAAGCAGGCGACCCTAATTACAAAAGCACCACCCGCGATGTGAAGCTAATTCTGGACACGCTGAAACGTGAAAATGTTGATGGTGTGGTAATGGATTTACGCCAAAACGGTGGTGGTTCATTAGTAGAAGCGGTAGACCTTACCGGTTTGTTTATTAAAACCGGCCCGGTTGTACAGGTTCGCGATACCAAAAACCGTGTGGATATACAAGAAGATGAAGACCCGGGTATTGCCTGGACAGGCCCAATGGCTGTACTGGTTGACCGTTTCAGCGCCTCGGCTTCTGAGATTTTTTCGGGTGCTATTCAAGATTACGGTCGCGGCATGATTATCGGCACCCAAACTTATGGTAAAGGTACCGTGCAAAGCGTTATCGATTTAGATCAGGTGATTAGCCCAACTATCAGAGATATGGTAGCTAACATAACCACTAAAGGTGGCGCTAAAAAAGCCATTGGCAGCATGTCTAAATTTGGCCAGTTAAACCTAACTATGGCTAAGTTCTACCGTATTAGCGGTGGCTCAACCCAACACAAAGGTGTAACGCCTGATATTACTTTCCCGGCTATTATCCCATTGGATAAATATGGTGAAGATACCGAACCATCTGCTTTGCCTTACGACATGATTAAACAAAGCGAGTATACCAAGGTGGGCGACTTTAGCGCTGTGTTACCACAACTGCGCAAAATGCATGATGACCGTATGAACGCCAGCCCTAACTACAAGTATTTACAGGAAGACATAGCCGACTTTAAAAAACGCGACAACGAAAAAAGCGTAACCTTAAACGAGGAGCAACTGAAGAAACAACGCGATGCCGACGAAGCAACATCTTTCGAACGCAATAACCAGCGCCGCGTAGCTTTAGGCTTGCCAGCCTTGAAAAAAGGTGAAAGCCGCCCTAAGAAAGAAGACCTGGACTTCCTGAAACTTGAAGCAGGCCAAATACTAACCGACTATATTAGCCTGGGTAATAAATTAACGGCAACTCCGGTTAAAAGCACCCCATAATAGTAATTAACGCTATAAAACAAGAAAGCCTCCTGAAATTCTCAGGAGGCTTTCTTGTTTTTGAATAAGCCTATAGATGCTATTTTCCGAAAACGTAGAAAACAGAAAAGTTAATTGTTGATGCTAAGTTAAAGCCAAATGTATTAGAATTACTGTTTGAAATATTACCATAGCTGTTACTGCGATCTTCGCCATGCCCGTATGACAAGCTTCCAATAGCAGATGACAAGCCGAGTTTCTTTACCGGGAAATAAACTATATCTAACCCTACACCCGCACCATAGCTCCAGTCTTTCTGCAAAGTTGTGCCTAAATTATTGTTAGAAATTATTGTAGAATTGTTGGTATTCTGTCGTCCGTATGAATAAGAAGCGTATGGACCTGTCCTGATGCCAATTTTATTTTCATACAAAAAATACCTCCTTAAAAAAATCATGCCGGTAGCATTTTTATATTTTGACTCAAAATACTGGTTATTAGCTGCATCAGTTTGGGTGCTTTTTTGGTAGTCATAACTTAATGATAGGCCTAAATCTAAATTTTTCGCAATAAAATAACTGTAGTTAGGCCCAATATTATACCTTGTAGATTTAGTATCTGCGTTACTTATGTTTGTGGAATTGCCACTAACGTTATTTCCGCTTGAAGTATTAAATCCAACAGAGCCGCCTAATAATTGGTTTCCCTTTTCGGTTTGGGCTTTTAAAGTACTTGCGGCGCCGCTTAATGCAAGCAGCATCAGAATAATTTTTTTGCTCATGTGATAAAATTAAGTCGGGCCAAAACTATTACTTTTAAGTTAAGTTTTGGAGCCAACTTAACTCACAGCACTAAAAATTTAGTTAATCCACTGGCGGTCAGTTTATTTAAATCCACACTTACTTGCCAATTAATTTACCAAATACGTTCTGATGTTTTTTAGCTGATAGATATGCCTTTGCGTATGTACATCAACAAAATTAATTAACTCGATACGGGTAAGCTGCCCCAGGTTCGGCATTTCAAAATCGGTACAGGTTAAGTCCAGGTTTTCAACTTTGGCAACTGCTGCTATGCCTGCTAATGCGTTTGCTAAATCCGCTGCAATAACTTGCCTATCGTGCGTATCATGGGTAGGCAAAATAAACTCAGGCGATTTCATTTTATGATCAAAATTCAGGAATATGTCCCTTATCATCGGCACATGCTCTTCGGCATTTCTGTTGGTTGGTTTTACGTTTCCTTCTAAAACACTAACTAAGCCCGAGCATGATTTTAAAATGTGTTCTGCTACTTGTCCGGCAGTCCAACTGCCTTCAAAAGGTACGGTGTCAAATTTTTCTTTGGGGATCGAAAAAATTACCCGCAGTAACTCTTTCGATGTATTTTCAATGTTATTAGCTATCATTTTACGGTAGATTTTAAGTTCCTTTTTATATCCAAACTTAGTCTTCTGCATCAAGGCCGATGGTGTACATAAGCGACAATTTAAGGGGTTAATTACGCCAACCAAACAACGCAGGCATAAACGAAGTTATATTACCATGCCACGCAAACCATTGCTCGAGTTTACTGATAAAGGCATTTACTGTGCCAAAGGGAAATTTTACATAGACCCCTGGAAACCAGTGGATGATGCCGTGATTACCCATGCCCATGCCGACCATGCTTATGTAGGCCATAAACACTATCTGGCGCATCGGCTGTCGCGCGAGGTAATGTACTACCGCCTTGGCGAGATCAACTTGCAAACGGTAGAGTATGGGGAAACCGTAATAAAGAATGGCGTGGAAATTACGCTATTCCCTGCCGGGCATGTGATTGGTTCCGCGCAGATCAGGGTGGTGAGCCAGGGCGAAATATGGGTGGTGTCCGGTGATTATAAAACCGAAGACGATGGCGTTTGCGCACCTTTCGAACCTGTAAAATGCCACCATTTTATATCAGAATGTACTTTCGGCATGCCGGTTTACCAATGGAAGCCACAGGCACAATTATTTGCCGATATGAATAATTGGTGGCAGCATAATGTCGAAAATAATCTTGCCACCGTAGTGGTAGGGTATTCCTTAGGCAAGGCGCAACGCATTATCCAAAATCTCGATTTATCTATCGGCACAATATATACGCATGGCGTTATCGAAAACACTAACGAAGCCTTGCGCCGCAATGGAGTGATATTAAATCCTACGACACGTATTACTGTAGATTCTATAAAAGAAGAAGTCCGTAAAGGTATCATCATAGCGCCTCCGTCGGCCGTAGGTTCTCCCTGGATGCGAAAGTTTCAGCCTTATAGTTTTGGCTATTGTTCGGGTTGGATGGCCATTCGTGGCGCCAAACGCCGCCGCGCGGCCGATCGTGGTTTCGTGCTCTCAGACCATGCCGACTGGAGCGGCCTCATCAGCGCCATTGATGCCACAGGTTGCGAGAGCGTTTATCTCACTCACGGCTATACAGCAAGTTTTACGCGTTATTTAAATGATATTGGCTTTGACGCGCACGAGGTGCATACTTTGTATGGGGGTGAAGAGGAGGGCATAGAAGCCTCATCCCAACCTTCTTCAGAGGAGAAGGAGCAAGATCCTAAAGTCTCCCCAACTGGGGTAGATTTAGAGGGGGCTTCCTCTAGAGATGATTTAAGTGAAGCTAATAATAAAGCCCTCTCCCTCGGGGAGGGTTTGGGAGGGATTCTATGAAAGCATTCGCCCAACTTTTTCTCTCGCTCGATGAGACTAACAAAACCAACGAGAAGGTCCGCATCTTGAAAGATTATTTCAATTGCGTGCCCGATACAGATAAGATGCACATGCTTGCACTATTCACCGGTCGTAAACCCAAGCGGCAGATCAATAGCACATTGTTTAAGCTATGGGCACTTGAGGCTTTGCATTTACCGGCATGGTTATTTGAAGAAAGCTACCATGTGGTGGGCGATCTGGCCGAAACAATTGCCCTCTTATTCCCCCAAAATACCGAGCAAAGCAGCAGCAAAACATTAACCGAGTGCATAGCTGAGATTAATGCGCTCTCCACTTATACCGAAGAAGAAAAGAAAACCTGGCTGCTACAATCCTGGTCAATCCTCGATACCCAGGAACGTTTTGTGTTTAATAAATTGATGACGGGTAGCTTCCGCGTGGGCGTGTCGCAGAACCTGGTAGTAAAAGCTGTTGCAGATATTGCCAACCTCGATGCCAACGTATTAACCCACCGCATTATGGGCAGCTGGGCACCCGAGGAATATACTTTCGCCCAATTGATCCAACCCAAACAGGACTCGGAAGATATATCTCGGCCTTATCCTTTCTTTTTGGCTTATCCCATTCAGGAAACATCCACCGTACAAAAATCTGTAGAAGACCTGCAAGGTGCCTTAGGCGATGCCGCCGAATGGCAGGCTGAGTGGAAATGGGATGGCATCCGTGCGCAACTCATCAAACGCGACGGCCAGCTCTTTATCTGGAGCCGGGGCGAAGATCTATCGACAGATAAATTCCCCGAGCTTCACCCTTTTATGAAGGATCTGCCGGATGGAACCGTGTTGGATGGCGAGATTTTAAGTTTTAGAAATGGCTTACCCCTCCCCTTTAATGTATTGCAAACCCGAATCGGCAGAAAAAATCTGACGAAGAAAATTTTAGAAGATAGTCCCGTTTCACTCATTGCTTATGATTGCCTGGAGTTTAATGGCGAAGATATACGCTACAAAACCCAAACAGAACGACGTACTATTTTAGAAAGCTTACATCACGATAATGCCCATCCCGAGATCTTCAATATATCGCCATTAATTAATTTTAGTAGTTGGGATGAATTAAGCGAAATCCGCGGACAATCGCGCGAAATGATTGCCGAAGGTATTATGCTGAAACGCAAGAACGCCACTTACCAGGTTGGCCGTCGCCGGGGCGACTGGTGGAAATGGAAGATAGATCCGCTCTCCATCGATGCCGTGATGATCTACGCCCAAAAAGGCCACGGCCGCCGTGCAGATCTGTATACCGACTATACCTTTGCTGTTTGGGATGGTGATAAGCTAGTGCCATTTGCCAAAGCATACTCGGGCCTAACCGATGCCGAGATTAACAAGGTCGATTATTTTGTAAAACGTAATACACTCGAAAAATTTGGCCCGGTACGTACGGTGAAACCGGAGCTGGTGTTTGAGATCGGTTTCGAGGGGATCAATAAATCAACCCGGCATAAATCGGGGGTGGCATTACGTTTCCCCAGGATACTGCGCTGGCGGCATGATAAACCTAAAGAAGAAGCAGATAGTATTGAGACGCTGAAAGCGTTGTTGGGGGAAAATGAGTTATAAAAAAGCCTTCATCCCGAACTTGTTTCGGGAACCCACAGGACAGGTCTACAGCATACTTAGCATATGGGGTGCTGAAACAAGTTCAGCATGAAGGGCGGGGAATATTTATAAATGTTTCTTCTGCCCCATGTCACATATCCAAATCACTCAATAAACAAATCGCCCAATAACATACCTTTACACTATGGAAAAAGCACTCCACATCCTCAACGGCGACGACACTTTAAACGGCTTTAATGATAGCGGCCTCGATGGCGACGTTATTGTATGGCGCGAGGTGCTTTCAGAAGGCCCGGTTACTAAAACCATTGATGGTGAATTTTGGACAATGCGTGCCAAATGGATCAGCGAAACATTTAAGGTTACACCCGAATACTATTTTGAGCGACAGGTTGATAAGCTTGCTCAATTCAATTGTCCGCACGAGGAAATTAACCTTTGGTTCGAGTTCGATCTGCATTGCCAGGTAAATATGCTGGCCGCCATGCAATTGATAGAACAACAGGTTGACCTAAGCCAGAAAGCGATCTATTTAATTTCTCCCGATAGCTATCCGGGTATCGATGATTTCCGCTGAATGGGCCAGTTGGATGGCGAACAATTAGAATACCTTTTCGACAGCCGCCTCCGACTTACCGAATATGATTTCCGCCTGGCCGAAGAAGCCTGGGGGCTATATGTAAAAGGCGACGTTGCCGAACTGCAAAATTGGATAGATACCAACCCTTTCTGGGGCAGCCTGCACCTGCTTAAACCTGCCATGCAGGCGCATGTAAAACGTTTAACGGTAAATGAGGATGGTTTGGGGTATATAGAGCAAAAGCTATTAGCTATTCACCAAAGCGGTGTAGTTGACCGCGCTAAGATCTACGAAAAGTTTTGGGCCGACGAGAAAATTTATGGTATGGGTGATAAGGAGTTGGATATTTATTTGGATCGGTTGGGCTTATAGATGCCCTGTCTGTAATAATAAGAGCGATAGCAAGGCAGCCTCGTCGTATGCGTCTCCGATCTGTACAGCTACTGTTTGCTCCTTACGCAACAGCAATGACAAATTTTCAACTTGAAAATGCTCCCACAAACCGTAAATACTCTAAGCAATTGTGGCATCTTAATTTTCGGATAGCACAATTCCTGACCTACCACACCCTTTCAAAGAAAATTGAGCAGCCACGAGTTCTTTCTTGGTACTTCTTTCTTGCGGAAAGAAAGAAGTACATCCACTGACGATTCAGCTAACACTGCCATTCCTAATGAAAAACGGATTGTGCGCAATTAAAGCAACGGCTCTGTAGGTCGGGGATTGCTTCGTACCTCGCAATGACGTGTATTTAATAATCCTAAATTCCTCACCCCATCCCTCATTATATTTTCCTAAATTTACCCGTTTAAATATCTATCATACTACAAAAAATTTGCCCATGATAATTGTTGGACAAAGCACGTTGCCTTTACATGATTTTGCAGAGATTATTTTTAATCAGCAGCAAATTGCGTTAGACCCGGCGGCTTTAGATAAAGTTCAAGTCAACTATAATTTTCTACAAAAGTTCTCGTCAAACAAACTGATCTACGGTATCAATACCGGTTTTGGCCCAATGGCCCAGTATAAAATAAGCGACGACAGCCTTTTACAGCTTCAATACAACTTAATCCGCAGCCACTCATCCGGTAGTGGTAATTTACTGCCTGCCCATTTGGTAAAAGCCCTGATGGTTGCACGGTTAAATAGCTTTATGCAAGCCCGCTCTGGTATACATCCTGATCTGGTGCATCTGCTGGTTGATCTGATCAACAAAAACATTGCGCCATGCATTTTTGAGCATGGCGGTGTAGGCGCAAGCGGCGATCTCGTACAGTTAGCCCATTTAGGATTAGTGTTGATTGGTGAAGGCGAAGTAATTTTTGAAGGTGAAGTAAGGCCAACTGCAGAGGTATTTGCAGAGCAGGGCGTTAAAGCCTTAACCATTCATGGCCGCGAAGGATTGGCGATTATCAACGGTACTTCGGCAATGACGGGTATTGGGATGACCAACGTGATTCGTGCGCAGAAACTGCTGGACTGGTCGGTTATGCTGTCATCAATGGTAAATGAGATTGTTGAAGCTTATGACGATCACTTCAGCTACGAACTGAATATCGTTAAACGCCACCGTGGCCAAAATGAAATCGGCACGCAGATGCGTGAAATTTTGAAAGACAGCAAACTGATTCGTGACCGTTCGGAGCATTTATATAACCCGGATAACCTCGATCAGGAAGTATTTGAGGATAAGGTGCAGGAGTATTATTCACTGCGTTGCGTTACGCAAATCTTAGGTCCGATATACGATACCATTCAATACGCAGGTGATGTTTTAGAAAACGAGCTGAACTCGGTAAATGATAACCCGGTGATCGACCACGAGAATAACAACGTGTTCCACGGCGGTAATTTCCACGGCGATTATGTTTCGTTGGAAATGGATAAGCTGAAGATTGCGATCACCAAGCTTTCCATGCTATCAGAAAGACAATTGAATTACCTGTTGAACCAAAAGCTGAACCAGAAATTCCCGCCATTTGTAAACCTGGGGGTACTGGGCTTAAACTTCGGTATGCAGGGTGTACAGTTTACAGCTGTTTCAACCGTGGCCGAGAACCAGACATTATCGTTCCCGATGTATGTACACAGCATCCCTAACAATAACGATAACCAGGATATGGTGAGCATGGGCTGCAACGCGGCATTGATGACCAAGAAGGTGATCGATAACTCGTTTGAGGTACTGACCATCCAATTGATGACCATAATTCAGGCTATCGAGTATATGGCTTGCCAGGATAGATTGTCATCGGCATCGGCATCAGTATATAGCCAGGTACGTGAGATTTTCCCGGCATTTGTTGAGGATGTACCGCAATACAAAACGCAGAAAAAAGTAAAAGAATTTTTAGAAACCGCAGGTTCATTTATCCCTGCACAGGCTAACTAAAATATATGAAGTGCGCACTAATTACCGGTGGTTCACGAGGCATAGGCAGGGCAATATGCCTTAAAATGGCTGCGCTAGGTTATTATGTACTCATTAATTATAAAAGCAATACTGCCGAAGCAGAAGAAACGCTTCGGTTGATTAAAGATAACAACGGCGATGGCGAGTTGATGCCTTTTGATGTATCAGCCAGAGAGCAGGTACAACAAGTTTTAGGCAGCTGGATAGAAGCTAACGAGGCAAATCCTATTGAAGTACTGGTAAACAACGCCGGCATCCGCGACGACAGCCTTTTGGCCTGGATGACCGATGAGCAGTGGGGTAACGTAATAAGCACCAATCTCGACAGTTTTTTTTACACCACCCGTCTCGTGCTAAACGGTATGATGATGAACCGCTTCGGCCGGATCATCAATGTGGTATCATTATCGGGCATTAAAGGCTTGCCGGGACAGACTAATTACTCAGCCGCGAAAGCTGGAGTAATTGGCGCTACAAAAGCCTTGGCTCAGGAAGTTGGCCGCCAGGGCATTACTGTAAACGCGCTGGCTCCCGGCTTTATTAAAACCGATATGACCGAAGGGCTGGACGAGAAAGAATTGCGCAACCAGATTCCCGTTAGGCGTTTTGGCTTGCCCGAAGAAGTTGCCCATGCGGCTGCATTTTTGGCATCAGCAGATTCTGGGTATATCACCGGCCAGGTTTTATCTATTAACGGCGGTTTATATTCGTAATTAGTATGCTGCCACAATCTGCCATTCCGCTCATCCCGCAAAAGGCTTCATTTGTAATGGTTGATCAATTGCTGCATGCGGATGAAACTACAGCGCGATGCAACTTTATTATCCGGGAAGATAATCCACTCGTTATTGACGGCATCTTTCAGGAAGGTGGCCTGCTCGAAAACATAGCCCAAACCGCAGCCGCACAAGCCGGCTATATGGCCTCGGCCCAAAACAAACCCGTTGCTGCCGGGTTTATCGGTTCAGTAAAAGATTTCGAAGTATTCGCCCTGCCTAAAATTGGCGATGAACTTTTGACGGAAATTACGGTAGAAGGTCAGGTTTTCGATGTAACTATAATTACCGGCAAAGTATGGCACAGCGACAAACTGCTGGCCAGCTGCGAAATGAAAATATTTATACAGCAAGATAAAGTGTGAGCCGCAAATGGGAACCAGCAAAAAAGATGTATTTATTATAGCAGATAACGTTTACACCCCTATAGGCTTTACCACACAGCAAAATTTTGAGCAATTAAAAATTGGCCTTTCGGGCGTTCAAAAACACGATCGTGCCGATCTATCTGATGTATCAATTGCTGCTTCTATCTTCAACAAAGATCAAATTTTCATTCCCGGCGAGCATACTTATACCAAGTTTGAACAATTGCTTATTGCATCCATCACAGAAGCATTAAGCCATACAGATATTAAAATCGACGATCCTAAAACAGGATTAATCATTTCATCAACCAAAGGTAATATCAGCCTTTTGGAAACTGAAGAAAATAACGAAGCCTTGCAAAAGCGCATCAGCCTGAATACTTCGGCAGAATTAGTTGCCGATCATTTTGGATTTATTAATCAACCCATTATTATTTCTAACGCTTGTATTTCGGGTGTTATGGCAATTGTTACGGGCATGCGGATGATCCAATCGGGTCAATACAACCAGGTTGTGGTTACAGGAGCGGATGTGATTTCGAAATTCGTTGTATCGGGGTTTCAGTCCTTCCAGGCTTTAAGTGCAGAGCGTTGTAAACCCTTTGATAAAAACCGTGTCGGCCTTAACTTAGGCGAAGGTGCTGCCACCGTAGTTTTATCGGGCGATGAAAAATATAAAGGGAACGTACGCGTAACGGGTGGAGGCATCAGCAATGATGCTAACCATATCTCCGGCCCATCACGTACCGGTCAGGAATTGGGCGATGCTATCATCAAAGCGATGAATAACGTTGGGGTTAATGCGGAGGATATTGGCCTCATCTCTGCACACGGCACAGCAACGCCCTATAACGACGAAATGGAGGCCAAGGCCATAATACTCGCCGGTTTACAGAACGCGCCGGTAAATGGCTTAAAAGCTTTTTATGGCCACACATTAGGCGCGGCCGGTCTGATTGAAACCGTACTGGCCAAACAATGTATGGAACAAAACACGCTTTTGCCTACTTTAGGTTTTGAAGAGGCGGGCACTGCGCCATTAAACATAACAACGGCTGTAAGTAAGGCAGAGATTAAACATTGTGTAAAAACAGCTTCGGGTTTTGGGGGATGTAATGGGGCATTGGTTTTAAGTAAATAAATTAGCAGGAAGAAATTGTCGGCACAGAAACAACATATTACCAGTAGCTGTATCGTTAGCGGTAACGCGGTGTACAAAGACGGAGGTCGGGTTTTGGGAGTTCAGAGTTCAGACCTTGCTTCATTTTTGTTAGGCGTATACCAGCATTTCGAACTCAACTATCCCAAATTTTATAAAATGGATAACCTGAGTAAATTAGGCTGGCTGGCATCAGAAGTGTTGCTGAAGGATAGCTTTGACAAATCGAAGTATCAGCCCGAGGAAATTGGTATTGTACTGACCAACGCCAATTCGAGCCTTGATGCCGATCTAAAATACTGGGATTCGGTACAGGATGTGGCCAGCCCGTCGTTGTTTGTGTATACCTTGCCTAACATTGTAATTGGTGAGATCTGTATTCGCAACGGTTTTAAGGGTGAAGATGCGCTGTACATCACCCCACAATTCGATGCCTCATTTTTGCAGCAGCAAGTGATCTATTTATTAGATAACGATATTTTGAAAGCCTGTATTTGCGGCTGGGCTGATGTTGTTGGCGATGAATATAAAGCGGCTTTATTTTTGGTAGAGAAGAGTGAGGATGGAGTTGAGTTTGGAGTTGAGGAGTTAGACAGGATATTTAATACATAAAACTTGTCATTGCGAGGTACGAAGCAATCTCGTCGCCAATGCATAACGCATAGCACGACTACGAGATTGCCTCGCTATCGCTCGCAATGACAAAAGGGTAATAAAGAAATTATAAACAAAAATGAGTTCACCGGTTTACGTTGCAGGCTTAGGCGCTATATCGGCCATTGGAAACAATGTAGCAGAGAACCTGGCCGCGCTCAAAAGCGGCAAGGCTGGCATGGCCGATATTACCTATCTTAAAACCAGGTATGAGCATGAAATTCCCGCCGCAGAAGTAAAATTCAGTAATGAAGAATTAGCCGCAATGACCGGGTTTTCCGTGCATATCAGTCGCACGGCATTACTCAGCAGCATTGCCGCTAAAGAAGCGCTGGATGATTCGGGTGTTAAAAATATTGAAGGCCTGCGTATCGGCTTTATCTCTGCTAATACCGTAGGCGGCATGGATAAGAGCGAGCATTTTTACGAAGACTTTTTAAAAGATAACCAAACCGGCGATCTGCTCGATGTTGTAAACCACGGTTGCGGTAATATTACAGAACTGGTGGCCGATCAACTGGGAATCAACAGTTACGTTACTACCATTAGCACGGCCTGCTCATCATCGGCCAATGCCATATTTTTTGGAGCGAGATTAATCCGCGCCGGGATACTGGATGCCGTTGTAGCCGGTGGAACGGATGCCTTTACGAAGTTTACCTTAAATGGGTTCAACACCCTCATGATCCTCGATCGTGAGTTTTGCAAGCCTTTTGATGAAAATCGAGAAGGATTGAACCTGGGCGAAGGTGCAGGCTATGTGGTACTG
>CAHJXH010000143.1 GCA_903644075.1 Sphingobacteriaceae bacterium
TACTGTGTTTTTGCGAAGCCAATATATAGGAGAAAGGGCTTAAATAAGCCACGTGCACCTTTTTTGCATTAATGGCTTCGATAACTGCCGTATAATCATTAGTAAACTGAAACTCTACAGGCACGCCTAATTGTTTTTCGAGATAAAGGCGGGTAGGCTCAAGCTTGGTTTTAAAAAGGCCGGGTATACCACCGTTATAACAGGCTATAATTAGAGTTTTAGGTACGCCATTGCTATCTAAAGCAGTTTTATCTGCACAGCCGGTTAATGCAAAGCCAAGGGCCAGGCATAAACATATCATCACAATCGTTTTCATATTGATTTTTCGGTGCTGTATTTTTCCAGGAAAGACGGTACGTGGAACAGGTCTTTGAAGTTGGCTTCGAGGGTTTCACGGTCCCAGTTCCACCATTCGCTGGCTAACAGCTTTTCAATGGTTTCATCGTCGAAACGTTTTTTAATTACTTTGGCTGGTACGCCCACAGCAATTTCGTAAGGGCCTACATCTTTGGTAACTACAGCGCCGCTGCCTATTATAGCGCCTGTAGCTATAGTTACGCCCGGCATAATGGTGGCGGCGTGGCCTATCCAAACATCATGGCCAATGGTACATTTATGCTCTCTGCGCCAGTCGAAAAATTCGGTATCATCAACCGTATCCAAACCATAATCAATACGGCGATACGTCATGTGGTGCTGGGTAACACGCCATTGCGGGTGGTTGCTGGGGTTAATGCGCACGTTAATAGCGATATTGCAATATTTGCCAATTTCGGCATACATGATGTGTGCGTTACCTGCGGTGTAGCTATAATCACCGAATGAACTTTCAACTATTACAGTGTCTTCGGCAAGGGCAGTCCAGTCGCCAATAGTGCTATCTTTTATTTTACAAGTTGGATGGATATTAGGCTCCTTAGTCAGCACGTGAGCAGGCTTTGGTTCTGTTACGGGCGGATAGTTATCAATGTATTTCATAGGTAGGTGTTTATTTAGATCGTAAATTGATATACCGGGTAGTTGTCGGCATTACAGAACTCGGCCAGATGATCGTACCGGCGCAGGCCTGTATTAGAGATCAGGAAGTAATTCTTTTTTGCATTGGAACGTACATCCTCGTTGATCTCATTAATAATGGTTGCCAGGTGTTCTTTCTGGTTTTTATTGAGCTTTTGCTCTATATAAGCCAGCGTAATATGCCCAATAAAAGGGCGGGTCATTTTTACATCAAGCCCCGCCAGTTTTTCATCATCATATAAACCTGCCCTGAAACGCAGGATACGGTTATAATCGGCCTCGTTATCAAACGTAAACAGCATGCCAATGGCAGTACCAAAAACGCTTAAACCTGCGGCGCGCATTTTAATAGGGTTTTGCAAACGGTTAACAGATATTTTATCGAATGCTTGTTTCACCATATCCGGATACTCTGCTTCGATACCCGCATTAAGGACATTAGTCTTAAACCTACCATCAGACAAAGTATTTGCCACGGTTTGATGGAAACTCTCCGGAGGTAGCATATAGAAGCCATTAACCGGCTGCAGGTTTTCATCTAATGATGCTTGTATGCCGGTTAAATAAGCTAACAGTTGCTCATTACCAGGGTTGGCATTCAGCATGGAAACCACAGCGTAGCCCATATACTCATTGGGCACCCAGTTACGGCCATTGAAACTAAAGTTACCCGCAGGCTTAGCTTTAGTGGCACATTCCAAAACCCTTTCGGCCGAAACTTCGAAGTTTTGCCTTTGGTTGTAAGCGTGGAAGGCCAATTCGCGTACTCTCACTTCGTTGCTTACCATTTTAGCTTCGTTTGCGTACATCATATTAAAATGCAGTTTGAAACTTTTCTTCGGGCGCTTTAAGCGCAGCTTGTGATACCACATTACCCCTAACAATGGTGTGCGTAACCATGGGGATGTTATCAATCATTTTAACGATCAGCAGGTCGGCATCTTTGCCTTCTTCAATGCTGCCGGTTTGGCTGGCAATGCCCGCAGCTTTTGCCGGATGCAAAGAGGCCAGCTTTACGGCTTCGGGCAATGTTAAACCTTCCTGCTGGTGCAGTTTAAATATAGAGTGCAGGATTGCAGGCGGATAATAGTCAGAACATAAAGTATCAACCACGCCTTTGGTAACAGCCTCCGTCATGCTGGCATTGCCGGTTAGCGAGCCGCCGCGTAATATATTTGATGCGCCGCCAACCACGTGCATACCCAGATTGATAGCGTGCTCTGCAGTTTCCAGATTGATCGGAAATTCGCAAATATTTACGCCCATCCTATGCATCAGGTTTACTTTTTCAACTGTATCGTCATCATGCGATGCTACAGCAATACCCTTTTTAACAGCATGCTGAATCAGGGCTTCCAGTTTCTCACCCTGTATTTTTGGGCGTGCCACACGTAGTTCATATTCGGCCAGCGCCTGGTCTTCTGTTTTGCCCATTTTCTTCATCTGGGACATAAATACTGGTTTAGGATACTGGCCCTGACCCGGTGTATGGTCCATAACAGAAAGCATGGATACGTAACCACGGTCGATCAGGTCGATACAGGCATCATAAGACGAAACACCCGATAATTCATAACGCAGGTGAATTTTGTTATTCAACAGCGTTTGGCCCTTGGCCGATTTATGCACGGTATCAAACACTTCGCTGCGGGTATATTTGCTGCGCGAATGTAGTTCGGCATCGTCGTAACCCATATGCATAGAGTGATAAACGGTAGTAAAACCGCATCCGCTCATCTTACGCTCTAACTCGCGGAAAGCAATAGCCACCGGGATATCAGCACCCGGACGGGGAATGATCTCTGCATCCAAGGCATCAGTATGGATGTCGATAATGCCGGGCATTAGCATAGCGCCCTGGGCATCAATTAAATCACAGTCGTTGTCCGACAGGATGTTTGCCCTGTCGATGCTTGCAATTATGCCATCCTCTACCAGTAATGAGGCTTTTTCAATCACCTCATCAGGCGTTATAATCGTTGCGTTATAAATGATAAATGAGTTCATTGTTATTGGTTTGTAGCCAGTTCTTCAGATATTATTTCACCAAACTTAAGGTCGATGCGGCGGTCGCAAAGGCGCTCTAAAGTGTACTCATCATGCGAGATCACTAATACAGATGTACCTTGGGCTTTTAGTTGCAGGATCATGTCAACCACCACATCTTTGGTCTTAGCATCAAGCGACGCAGTAGGTTCATCGATCAGTAAAAAGCGCGGCTTGGCTATAATAGCACGGGCCACGTTAATACGCTGTTGTTCGCCGCCGCTGAATGTTACCGGGAAAGCATCCCATAGTTCATAAGGGAGGCCCAGTTGCTCCAGCATTTCTTTGGATTGGCGGCGTGCAAAGTCTTTATCTTTTTCTACCCGAAACAGGTGCTCGCAAACTACGTCAATGGCAGACACACGAGGGATCACACTTAAAAACTGCGAGCAATAGGTGATCTCGTTTTTGCGCAGATCAATAATGCGGTGATCATCTGCTTTGACCAGATCAACCGGGCCATTTTTTGACAGGTAAATGATCTCGCCGGTTGATGCCAGGTAGGTGCGATAAAGGCATTTCATCAAACTTGATTTACCCGAACCCGACTTCCCGGTTAACCCAATGATCTCACCCTCTTTCATGGTGAAATTGATATCCTTAAGGGCTTCTATCCGCTTATTATTCAAAATATGCAGGTTAAAATCCTTACTTAAATGAGTAACTTCCAGTATGTTCATTTATGCGTTATTGTTAAGGTTTAAAGCAATGAGCTGACAAGCAGCCGTGAATATTCGTGCTGTGGGTCTTGTAAAATTTGGTCGGTTAAACCGCTTTCTACTATGCGGCCATTCTTCATCACGATGGTACGGTCGGTCAGCATACGAATCACCGACAAGTCATGGGAAACCACGATCATCGCGATACCCAGATCCTGCTGTAACTCGCGGATCAGATCCAACACCTTAGCCTGTACGGAGACATCCAGACCGGTAGTCACCTCATCCAAAAACAGTAATGGCGGGTTATTAGCTATCGCTTTAGAAATCTGCACACGCTGTTGCATGCCACCACTAAAATTGGCCGGGCGATCGTCCATACGCAGCACGGGGACTTCGGTTTTAGTGAGCAGGTCTGATGCGCGTTCGCGGATTTCGCCAACGTGGTAGTTGCCGGCCATAATCAGCTTTTCGGCTATATTACCACCTGATGTAAAGTTGAAATTCAGGCCATCGCGTGGGTTTTGGTAAACCATCCCCATCAGGTTATTGCGGATAAAGCGTTTCTTCTGGTTCGATTCGCTCAGCATTTCTATGTTGCCATCGGCATAAGGCTTTAGCCAGGCAGCACCGCCGGTTTTTTCCATATCGAAGTAAAGCAGCTTTACCACCGTACTTTTGCCCGAACCGCTTTCGCCTACTATACCCAGCACTTCCCCGGGATACAGATCGAAGCTGATATCGGCACAGGCCACAATACTCTCGGTCTCCGGGCAAATATTGGAGTTAAATTCGGGGCCGGTTAGGGCTATTGTATTTTCGTTGGGCTCACCGTAAATTTTGGTGAGGTTGGTTACGCGCAGCAACCAGTTGTCGGCATTACGGCTCATGATTCCAGTTGGTTGATGTATTTGTTTTCGTGTTGTTTAGGCTCGGCTTTGCCCTCAAGCTTATCGAGGAAATTGCTGTCGTTGATGATAAAGTGTTTCGAACCATCATCGAAATACAATTCATCCAAGAAGGCTTTCTTATAGCCTGTTTTGTAGCACTCGGTACCCACAAAGTTTTCGGTGTGAAATTTTACGTCTTCAAACTCCAGCGGTTCTACCGTGGTATAAGGCGGCACAGCATACAGCCTTTTCTCGCGGCCTGCGCCAAAAAGGTGTAGTGCTTTAGATTGATTCAGATTTGGTACATCCCATTTTGGTATAGGCGATGGCGCCATAATGTAACGCTTGTTCACTTTTACGGGGTAACCGGCACCCAGCATAATATCGCCATCGCGTACAAATGATTCGTATAGTGATACCCACATCTTAGCATAATCGGCCTCGCCGTGCATTTGACGGGTGCGGTTTTCGTAGCGCTCTACACTGCGTAAAGGCTCGGGTTGCGGTACCTGGTAAACAAAGATCTGGTCTTCGGTCAGTTCTTCTTCGGTAATGCGGTGGCGGGTTTGTATCAGGGTTGCCTCGGCGGTATCGTAAGTGGTTTGTACGTTGGTCATTTGCTGCACAAACTCACGCAGATTGCAGGCATTAACGCTGGCATCGCTGCCCTGGTCGATGATCTTAAATACATCCTTTCGGCCGATAACAGCCAGTGTTACGTGCAAGCCTCCTGTACCCCATCCCCTTGCAATCGGCATCTCGGGCGATGAATACGGAACCTGGTAACCAGGGATAGCCACAGCTTTTAACAGCTTGCGCCTGATCTCTTTTTTGGTAGCCTCATCAATAAAGGCAAAGTTGTACTTGTTAGCGTACTTTATATTTGCAACCATGTTATACGGTTTGTAATTGAGGTGATTGAATAGCTTGCCCGGTCGGCTTTTCGGCACTGCGCTCAATAGCGGCACGGGTATTTTTTAAGCCCGACTGGAACGTTACGTAGTGCGGCAACTTGAGGTGGTTCACAAAGCCCATCGACTCGATGCCTTCTGTATGATACAGCACAAACTCCTGATCGTTAGCCGGTGAGTTAACATCCGGGGTACGCATGGCAGTGTCCAAAATGCCCATACAAATTACCTTGGTATCGTTTTGGCCGAAGCATAAACCGTAACCGATGGTATAAAATGGAGGCACTTTCTTTTTAACCCTTTTACCGGTTGAAATGGTTTCGGCCTCGGTAACTTCAATTTTGCCGATATAGCGAGAACGGCCTGTTGCATCTTTTACTTTTACCTGCACAGTGCCGTATCGCAGTTCACCCACGGTTGGGTGCACGCTGCCGAAGCCACGCATGCTGGCATAACCCAGAGCCATTAAACCTCCGGTCTCAGCGCGGGCCAGCATCTGCAACCTTGCCGAACGTGGCGCAGGGAATTTGATGGCCTCGCGGGTAATATCTTTCAGGATACGATCTTCTGTGGGGTCGATAGGTTTTAACAGACCTTCATTTTTCAGCAGATCAATAACTTTAGCGAAGGTTGTGATCTCGGCCAGGTTATCGGTTTTAATGCCTTTGGTAAACTCAGTCAAAAACTTTTGTATCGCTTCCTGATCTTCAAAAGCTTTAGTGGTATCCAGAATACGCTGGGTATAATCGCGGGTTGGACCCAGGATTTGTCCACCCGGTATCTCGCGGAACGATGCCGAGATTTTGCGTTTCACAAACATCTCGCGGGTATTTATCGTCTCCGAATAATATTTACGCTGTAAGGTGGCGCGGAAAGCACGGAGTATAAATGCGGCTTCAAAAACTTCGCCTTCGGCTTGTTTAAGGGCAATGGCGGCATATTCGGGAGCATAAACTCCACCTTCGCCCATTACCTTATCAACCGCCATCCGCATTTGCGATCTTATTTGTTTAATATCAAGCGGCGTGGTAGCATCCTTCAGCCTGTAAAACTCAACCAATTGCTGTGAGTTGTGTATGGCATCGGTACCGCCTTTTACTGCAACGTATCCCATGGTATAATGTGGTTAATTGTAATTAGGTTTATTAGTTGGTTCGGCCAGCTCATAAGTAAAGTCATTACTTCTTGGGATGCAGATCATATTATTTTCCTTATCGGTCAGCATCAGATCGATACCTAACGGAAACTCAAAATTCTGCTCCTTTACCGCATCCATAATGGCGTGATTTAAACCAGTAACGTATACTGTTTCAACAGTTTTAATGCCTGGGCCTTTCAGGTTAAGCTGTAGTGAATCGGCTATCTCTTCGGTACTGATATTCAATACATCCAGCACAATAGTTGCGCTATCTTCCGGGTATGGCAGTGTACCGATTTTGAGATCTGCTATAAATTGATCGCTTTGGCTACCTTTTACAAATACAAAATCAGCGTTTTGCAAGCTTTCAATTTTGGCAGCTGTATGCAGGGTTATAAACTTTTCAATGGTGTAGCTCAGCTCACCAATGGCACAAAAGCTAGCATCGGTATTCAATAAGGAGAAACCTATCAGCGCGCTTGCTTTGTTAATGCCATCTACCATCTGGATATCCAGGTTAGGGATCACATTGATTTTACCCGGCCTGGCCATACTATCCAGTATCAAACGAAAATGCTCCTGGGCATCAAATATCTCGTCGTAAAGTATTTCGCTTTGCATATTAATCTTGTTCCATTAGTTTAAAATCAACCTTGGTACGCAGTATCAGGTTGTTCTCTACCTTTGCATTATGTTCGATGATCTCTGATTGCTTGCCCAGGAAGTCAATCACCGGCTGCATATCCACATCTTTCATTTGTGTATAAGCATCCATAAAAGCAATGCAATAAGCACGTACCGGCTCATCGCCCAGGCAAATGCCAATGCCGCGTATGCCGTTAACTAAAAGCTCGCATTCGGTAGTCAGCGCCTCGCCCAAATAAAAGGGTTGAAATTCTACAGAGTCTTCTGCCTGTACCATGGTCATACAGATGGCCGGTTCTTTTACCAGCTTCAGCTCCACGGTTTCTTCGAGGGCTACTACAAAGTCTTCCAGTGGCTGTAACTCGCACTCACACAGTATATAATCCTGATCTTGCATAGGGTTCGATTATTTATATCCAAAAGTACCCGGCAATTATTTGCACTTAATTAGTGCAGAAATATTGTTTTGTTAGCAGATAGTTAGGATTGATTGTTAGCGAATGATTAGGCGATGAAAAAGAGAAGGCCATCTGCAATTAAGCTACGGTGTATTAACAAGTTTGATTAGCATATTTATACCCCTTATGAGCATTTTTGCAAGTTGCACTGACAGTAGTTTTCCCCTTAAAAGGGGAATGCAGCGACATTGCTAACACCACTAACTTTAATAAGGGGTAGAAATTAGGCTGATCAGATCTGTGGCATATGGGTAGCTCCAGAAGGTTGTGCGATTGCTAGCAACCTTAACCCCTCCCTGCCATCACACCGCCACCTGTCCCCTCCCGTGGGGAGGGAATTTTGCAAATTTGCCCAATCATGGCTATGACTCTTTGAAAAGGCTTGGGGAGAAGTTTATTCCATCAAAAACTTGCTGCCATTAAAGCGATAACCTATTGAGCGCACGGTTTCTATGGCATCCTTATATATGCCTAATTTTTTGCGCAGACCAACTATTTGCACATCGGTTGAACGCTCTGTGGCGAAGTATTGCGGACCGTTAATTTTCTCGATGATCTGGTTTCGGGAGAAAACCTTGCCGGGGTATTTGGCAATGAGTTCTAACAATTTAAACTCGCCCATAGTTAGGTCGAGTACTTCATCGTTTAGGAACACCTTATAGCTGATTAGATCTATCTTTAAGGTGCCGAACTCGAGAAACTCTCTACTGTCGCTTTTTATCGGGATTGCTTGCTCGGCAGATTTACGACGAAGGATCTTTTTTACCCTCGTCAACATTTCTTTTACGCGCAGGGGTTTAATGAGGTAATCATCGGCACCAACCTCGAGGGCGGTTACGGCATCAATCTCGTCATTCTTACCGGTAAGCATAACTAAAGGAATATCCTGCGTGGCAGCGCTTAGCTTGAGATTTTTACAAAGCTCCAGGCCATCCATTTCGGGCAGCATCCAGTCGGTAACTACCAGGTCGGTATTTTCATTGGTGATGTATTTGAGCGCATCTACTGCCGTGAAAAAGAACTTCACCTCGTAACCTTCCTTAACAAAGTTGTACTTCAGTAGTTCCAGCACATCATAATGATCATCAATAATAACGAGTCTGTTTTTCTTCATATCAATTTGTATAAGCGCAGAACCAGATGATTATCAGCCATCAATTTTATAGTATAATGTTACGGCTCTAAATTGAAGCGAACTTTAGCCAAATATTAAATTCTAATAATATATATGGCATTCACTGTTAAATTATGCTACCAAAAATGCTTTAGTAACCACATACTAACAATGCACTAATATTTAGAAGGCTTGTCTGAATATTATTTACTCATTTTAATATATCACCACATATTTAACAAACAAATAACCGATGCCTAATTAATATTGAATGCTTGATTTCCACTTTTACCGGAAATAAGAACCAAAGCATGATATGCAAATACAAATTGTAACTATTAATACCTGGAAGTGCGATGGCGATTATTACAAGCGCCGCCAGATGCTCGCCGACCAGCTCAAAACCCTTACACCGCATATTATAGCCTGTCAGGAATGCTTTTTAAGTGAAGACGAAAAGGTGGACACGCTGCGCTTTTTGGCAGAAGAACTGGATATGTACTATCACTTTACCCCGGCCCGTTTTAAAACCCGATTGTTAGGGGATGATGAGGTAAGCAGCCACTCGGGCCTGGGTGTGCTTTCGGCCTTCCCTATTAAGGTATTTGCCGAATTTGATTTGCCATTTAGCGAAGCTGATGGCGAACGTAAAGTGCAGCAAATAGTAATTGAGGTAACAGAGCAAAAGAAATTACTATTAACTAACGTACACCTTACCCATTTACAAAACGCTGCTGAGCTACGCAAAAATCAGTTGACGCTGATTGCTCAAAAGACTGCTGATAAAAACTTCGAGTACAACATTATTTGCGGAGATTTTAATACTGTGCCGGATTCTGAAGAAATAGCACAGTTTAAGAATCAAACCAAAGCTATTGATTGTTATGAAACAGGTGGCGGCAAAGGCCCAAGAGTAAGCCTGATAGAAAATAACACAGAACGCAATGTTGATTATATTTTTGCATTGCCGGCCGGCAGGCTAAGGGAATATCCTACAGTTACCAAATCGGCAACGGTATTGAATACGGCTGACGAATGGGGCGTTTACCCGAGCGATCATTTCGGCATCAGTACCACATTAATTACTGCTTAAATAATAATAACACAACATATATTCCAAAATGGGCACGCTATTTTATATTGCCGGGGCATCCGGGGCTGGTAAGGATACTTTGATCAGCTACTGCCGCAACCAGATTAACGGCACTTTACCGGTTATTTTTGCACATCGTTACATTACCCGCCCGGCCAATGCAGGCGGAGAAAACCATGTGCATTTAAGCGAGGATGAGTTTAAGCTAAGGCTTAGAAACAACTTGTTTGCCATGCATTGGGTTAGCCATGGTTTATATTATGGTGTGGGTATTGAAATTGATTTATGGCTTAGCCTGGGCCTTAATGTAGTAATTAACGGTTCGCGCGAGTATTTACCAACTGCCCTGGAGAAATACCCTTCATTACGCCCTATTTTAATAGAAGCCACTGCAGAAACCATTAAAGAACGCCTTTTAAAGCGCGGCCGCGAAAACAGCGAAAGTATTGCCGAACGCATTGGCCGAAGCGCACAAATTAATACCAACAGCACGCTGTTTACCAGCATCCACAACGATGGTTTATTGGAAGATGCCGGGAATGAATTATTGACTACCCTGCTGCAAACTGAAAGTATTTTATAATAGGCAAAAAAGCATAGTATTTTAAAAAATACTATGCTCTCTCCTCTCTGATAAAATTTAGGTTTAAATTTCTTTCCTACCGGCAAAGCTGCCTATATAACGATCAATAACAGCAATTTAGGATATTTTTTCCATTCCCATTTTATAGAATACTATCGAAAAAGTGTGCTATATTACCCAATGTTTGTTGTTGTATTTACTTACATTTAACATTACCAATTTATAATTTCTTATTGCTATGAAGAGATCTTTGCATTTATTAGTGTTAAGTGTGCTTGTGATTTTGTTTGCGCATTCAGATGTAAACGCACAGGCAAAAAAAATAACTGTTGAGCAGGTTTTTAAAAACAAGAAACTGGCCAATGGTATACCACTTATCCCCGATGCTTCTATTGATAAAACCGCCTTTGCAAAACAATATACCGCCAACAAAGCACTTTGGGACAAAGCATTCGCCTACCTGAACAAAACCAACCTCGATACCATTGCACCAGGCAAATACCCAATTGCCGGTGACAGTGTATATGCTGTAGTTATTGCAGGCCCAACCAAAACACCCGAACAGGCCAAATGGGAATCGCATTTAAAATACATCGATTTTCAATGCGTGCTTAAAAATGCAGAGGCCATGCAAACCGCCCCTATGAGCACAGCCACCATCACTAACCCCTACGATGCTAAAACAGATAATGTTAATTACAATGCCACAATGGAAATATCCCGTTTGGTTACGCCCGGCAACATCCTGCTGTTTTTCCCGGGCACCGTACACCGCGCCGGGCTAAAAGCTGGTGGCTATGATACAGAGCGAAGGGTTGTAATTAAAATTATGTTTTCTAACTAAATATCAATAATTTTCTAAAAATGATACCCCTAAACCTAATCCTGCATGAAAGCTATTCTAAAAAAAGCAACCATAACACCGAACCATTCATTCAACATCCATAAAGATGTTGGGGCCGAAATGCTAAGCTCGTGGCATTACCACCCCGAAGTTGAGTTATTACTTATTAAACGCAGTTCTGGAACCTGCCTCATCGGCGATTATGTTGGTCCGTTTAAAAATAATGATGTTTATTTACTGGGGTCTAACCTGCCGCACACCTTCCGGCACGAACATAAATATTTGCACCGCACGGATGAAAAGATTGGTGAATCTGTAGTGATCCTTTTTCAGCAGGAATTATGGGGCAGCTACTTTTTAAACCTGCCCGAAACCCAGTGCATCGGTAGATTAATCGAAGCATCTAAATTAGGTTTACGCATTACCGGTGAAGCCCGCAAAAAGGTGGCCCGCATAGCCGAAGAAATGCTGAACGAATCGCCTATCAAGCGAATGATCCACTTGCTTTCTGCTCTGGAAATTATTGCCTCTGGACAGGAGTATGAAACCATATCGAGCAACGGATTTTTCCATGAGGTAAATAGTCTCGATCAATCTCGCATTAATAAGATCTTTGAATACACATTCAACAATTTTCAAAGCAAAATATTGGTTGAGGATGTGGCCGCATTGATTGCCATGGGCAAGCATTCTTTCTGCCGATACTTCAAAGCCAAAACCCGCAAAACATATCTCGATTTTTTAATAGAAGTGCGCATCGGCCACGCCTGCCGTCTCTTAGTTGAGCAAGACATGAACGTTGCCGAAATTGGCTACGCCTGCGGCTATAATAATATCTCACACTTTTATCATCAGTTCAAAAGCATCACCAGTAAACACCCGCTCGAGTACCGTTCCAGTTACTTAAACAAGGAACAGACACTTATTGCGGT
>CAHJXH010000144.1 GCA_903644075.1 Sphingobacteriaceae bacterium
TTTGCCGGTAAGCAAACGGGATTTTTTATCAGGAAAATAAAATGAAACTTATAAAGTTGCCATATCAATCACAAACCGATACCTCACATCGCCTTTCACCATGCGGTCAAAAGCAGGGTGGATGTCTTTAATATCAATCAGTTCAATATCTGATACGATATTATGCTCGGCGCAAAAATCAAGCATCTCCTGGGTTTGGGGTAAGCCGCCTGCACCCGAGCCCGCAACAACTTTATTACCTGCCAATAATGCAAATGCCGGTAATTCATATGGTTCGGCTGGTGCGCCTACGCAAATATGTACACCGTTTGTTTTTAACAGCGACAGGTATAAGTTTAGATCATGCTTGGCAGAAACAGTATCTAATATAAAATCGAACGAGCCTTTTACAGCGGCAACTTGTTCGGCATCGGTTGTTACTACAAAATGGTGAGCGCCTAATGTCTTAGCCGCTTCTCTTTTTGATTCGGATGTGCTCAGTACGGTAACTTCGGCACCAAAAGCCAGCCCGAATTTTACACCCATGTGCCCTAAGCCACCTAAGCCAACCACGGCTAATTTGTGGCCTTTACCAACTTTCCAGTTACGTAATGGCGAGTAGGTGGTAATACCTGCACAAAGCAAAGGCGCTACCGCGGCAAGGTTTAATTTTTCTGAGATGTGATGAACAAAATCTTCATTCACTACAATTAGGTTCGAATAGCCGCCATAAGTAGGTTTGCCATCATGGTCTAAGCTATTATAGGTTTGCACCGGGCTAACCAGGCACATTTGTTCCTGTCCGTTATTGCAGTTCTCGCAGGTACGGCACGAGTCTACCATTACGCCAACGCCACCCATGTCGCCGGTTTTAAATTTCTTAACATGAGCGCCAATTTGTGTTATACGGCCAACTATTTCGTGGCCAGGTACCATTGGGAATACGCCCGGGAACCAGTCGTTTTTAATCTGGTGGAGGTCTGAGTGGCAAACACCGCAAAAAGCTATCTCAATAAGCACATCGTGCGGGCCTACATCTTTACGTTCAAAATCCCAGGGCGCTAAATCAGTTTCAGGGCTTTGGGCTGCATATCCTTTGGCTTGTATCATATTCGTTTAGTTTTTGTTTTAAACAAAGGTAGGCGTGAAGCGCCGGCACATTGCTAAAGGATTCAAAGTATAAATTATACTTTTCAAAGTGTTTTTCTTAAAGATAGCGGTGTGTTGCCAGAGTGTTTTTTAAAGAAGTTATTAAAATAAGAAGCATATTCAAAACCCAGACTAAAGGCTATCTCGGCCACGCTCCAGTCGGTGTGGGTTAATAATGATTTAGCTTCGCATAATATTTTTTCGTTGATATGTGTTGTAGTGCTTTTACCTGTAACTTCTTGAACTGCGGCATTAAGGTGAT
Source organism: Sphingobacteriaceae bacterium (assembly GCA_903644075.1). Lineage (GTDB taxonomy): Bacteria > Bacteroidota > Bacteroidia > Sphingobacteriales > Sphingobacteriaceae > Mucilaginibacter. The sequence goes on from CAHJXH010000144.1 coordinate 1,391, forward strand.
TCACATGCACCGCCAAGCGGCTAGCATAATCGCTGGCTTTTTTTAATTTAAGTGCAAAGCGGGGCGAATCAACCGGAAACTGTTTATCCAGTAAACTTAAAAACAGTTTGGTAATACGCGATGCCGCATTTTGTGACGTGGCATAAGCAATAGCCGGCTGCATTTTAATAGCCTCGTGAATAATGAGGTTTACCTGGCTGCGCATTAGTTCGTATTTGTAAACGTACTCACTATCAAACTCCTGGCGCATACGGCTAAAAATGCCATATATGTATTCGATCTGGGCATCATTTAAAAAGAATACCGAATCGCCGCCTGCCTTAAACAAGCTTGAGTCCTGAAGGCTTTCCATACGGTTGCCGGAGTGAAGAAACTCTTCGGTAAATACGCAGAAAAATCCTGACCCTTCCTCAATTTGAGCGCCATCTGTGGCCTCCCATGAATAAGGCACCAACGGATTGGTGAAAACGAGCACCGGTTTATCAATCTTAATCCCTCTATCAGCGTACAGTAATTCGCTCGTGCCCTTTGTAATTAAAGAGATCTTGTAGAAATCGCGGCGGTTATAGGAAGATAGCGTACACTTACCCTCAAACACAGTAGCAACCTTAAACTGGGTTTGGTCGGCAATGATATTGTTAAATTCGAATGGCTTTATTTCAATTACTTCCTGTTGCTCCATTTACAAAATTAAATATTTCAAAGCAAATTGGGTTTTTATTTATTGCCTTGCTGCTGTAAAGATTTTAGATCTTCTGTTTCTAAAGATTCGAACATCGGTGTAAACATGGGCGCTAACAAATAAGTACCGGCAGCCGAGAGGTGATTGTAATCACTATATAATGATTTTCCATTCTTGTAAACTGTCAGCAAGTTATGATCCTGCAAAAAGTAAGCTGTCGGGTCTAAAACATGCACATGCTTGTTTTTAGCCAGATCTGCAAAAACACTATTTACAAATGATTGCCTTTGCTGATGATCTGCTAAACTGCGGCCAATTTTACTGGTGTCCTGTTTATAAATTAATCGTTTGGCAATTTCATTAGGTGCCCAGAACTCGTGCTGTGGTACCTGCTCCATTATCCACACATCTACATTAAGATTGGTAAGCAGGTTAACCGTATATGTAAACTTCGATTTAAATACCCGTTTAGAGTCGGTGGTAGAAAAGCGTGTGGTTAGTGAGTCGGCATAAAGTTTATCCTGCTGGCCGGCACCTTCCATTTTAAGTTCCCTTCCCTCAGTATATTGGCTCCATGAAGAGGCAAACAGAACACATTTAATATTATTGGTTTTAATATAATTGATGATCTCCTGGTTTGAGATATAACAAGGGCTTTGCTTGTACGACGGGTCTTTATATGCAATATATACATTGAGTGCGCTTGGACAACTGTATAGCGCATATTTCTTTTTGTACCGCTCTGATAGTATTTTTAACACGGGCTGCAACATACCCGAATGGCTATCGCCCCAAACTAATATGCCGGGCTTGCTTGCGGTATCGGCGTCGCAATGGTTTATATATTGCATCTGGTGCTTTCGGTAAGCTATCCTCGGCGTGCATCCCGGCCTATCAGCAGCTTCTGATAACAACCGGCTAATATTTGGCGGGAACCGGTTTGGGAAACCATTTTTTCTGTTGATTGAATAGCCAATAGCTAAAAAGAAAAGAACACCTGCAAATGCCAGTAAAAAATAGGAGGCGGGAGCCTTAAAAATTGCCTGATAACGAAATAGGGTTTCAATAAACCGGTAAGAAAGCGCAGCAAGTAAATAGCTCACAATAAAAATACCGACGGCAACAGGCAGGTTAATACTGCCCAATATATACATGTAGAACACAATAATAGGCCAGTGCCATAAATAAAGCGAATAAGAAATTTTGCCGGTATAATTGACAGGCTTAACTGATAAAAGCTTGCCGGCCAATGTTATTGAACTATTATTTGCCAGGATAATAAATGCAGTGCCCAGTGTTGGAACGATGGCGCTAAGCCCATGCATAGGACTTGTTTTGGATACAAATACAATGGAATATAAAATAGCCGCCAAGCCGGCACAACTCATGATTTCCTGTAATAGCTTATTAGTTATTTTGCCGGAAATGAGACTGTAATTAAGTACTGCCCCCAATAGTAATTCCCAACTTCTGAATGGAGAGAGAAAAAATACAGCGTTTTGGTTTTTGCCGTAATAATAATAGCTGGCACCTATTATCAAAATAGTCAGCAAGAGGATTATGTAGCCGGTGTTTTTTTTGAATGCTTTAAACAACCCTACCAATAGTAATGGATAAATGATATAGAACTGCTCCTCAACACTTAATGACCAGGTATGTAAAATGGGTTTTAGTAATGATGGCGTATCAAAATAATCACTTTTGAAATAGAAATAAATGTTGCTTGAGAAAACGGATTGGCTGAGCAGACTTCGGCCATAATCTTTAAAATCGGTTGGTAAAAGCAGAATTGCGGATGCAATGGTAACAATCAGCAACAGAATATACAATGCGGGTATGATGCGCTTTATTCTGCGCAGGTAAAAATTGCTGAAGCTGAACTGGTTATTATCGAGATCTCTTTTAATAAGCCCGGTAATCAAATAGCCCGATATTACGAAGAAAACGTCCACACCCAAATAGCCACCTGGAAACAAATTTGCATTGAAATGAAAAAGGATAACGGCTATTACGGCAACGGCGCGTAAGCCATCTATCTCTGGCCTGTAAGGGGTTGAGGGCATGGTTATTAACAGGTTTGGTTGGCTGAATTTGTATGGGCAATATATAAATTTGTTCAGGTATAAAAAAGCCACCTTAAGGTGGCTTTTTTATTAAATATTTAAGTTTATAGGTTATAAAACAATTCTCTTGCCGCTGGCTGCCGACCTTTTGGCCGCATCTAAGATCTGCATTACAATCATATTATATTTTAAGGAAGAAAGATCGTCCGTGCCGGGTAATTTATTTCTGAGAACGGCAGTGAGATAAGTAATAGGATCATTGATGGGAGCTGCCAATGCTGGTGCCGTTTTGCTGCCCTTTCTATTCTCACGCATGCGGCTGGTAATGTCTGTGCCGTTTAAGGCATGCAGGTATCCGGTTTGGCCAAATACTTCCAGGTCTTTAATAGAGAACGGCCAGTTCCATGAACCCTCAATTTGTCCGGTAGCCCCGGGATACTCCACAATAATAGTGGCATCGTCTTCTACCTTTGGGTAAACATTGGGTTTGTAATGGCGGGTAACTGCTGTTACAGCAATGGGTTTACGGCCTTTCATAAACCAGGTCATCAGGTCGGCGCCATAGCAGCCAAAATCGTTAAGCGCGCCGGCGCCGTTCAATACAGGGTCGGTAAGCCAGCTCAAAAATTCGGCACTACAGCCAATCTCTTTCGGCCCCTGGTGCCCATCGTGTGCCACCATTTTTCTGATCATTCCTATACTGTCAGCATTCACGGTGTTGTAAACATCGTGGTAAGAGGCATACCAGGTGGTTTCAAAATTGGTTAATACTTTAATATGGTATTGGTTTGCCAATTGCTCAATCTGTTGTGCTTGCTGCAGGGTTGCAGCTAAAGGTTTTTCAACCATTACGGGTACGTGCAAGGGCGCGCAGATCTGTACTATTTTTAAATGATTGGCCACTTCATTATATCCCAAAACAGCATCGGGTTTCTTTAGCTGTACCAGCTTTTTAAGATCAGTATCGAACAACGAATCGGGCAAGTGATATAATTTGCCAAATTTTTGCCATAACTGTTTGTTGGGTTCGGCAATACCCACAATGTTTAAGCGCCCCTCATTAAAAGCATGCAACACATTGTGAATATGATCGTGATTGAGCCCCGCCACTACAACACGCAGTTGCTGTGCCTGGAGATTTAGATGTATACTTAACAACAAAAATGTAAGGATCAATAACTTTTTGCAATCGGTTATACTTTGCATGATGCTTTTGCAATAATTGAATTTCATAATTTTTAGGCGATGGTTTACGATAAGCAATTTCGAATTTTTAAATGATAATCATAAAAATTGCGTACTATTAAGCAGATATGTTACATTAGGCAAGAAAGAAATACAGATTGCTTATGTATAAAGTAATTTTACAGCAGCCAAACATTAAGCTATAAAAAGCGCTTTATTAGGTTACAGAAATTGTGTTTCTTTGCATCCCAACCAACACGACTCAGTAGCTCAGTTGGTAGAGCAACAGACTCTTAATCTGTGGGTCCTGAGTTCGAGCCTCAGCTGGGTCACAAAAAGTTCGCAAGTACCGAAGTACTTGCGAACTTTTATCAATTTTTTACCAAAGCATCAGTCGATGCTGGAACATATCCATTCAATGGTTCAGTAAAGAGTCTGAAAACTCAAATTCGCTATCGACATGATTTATTTAGAAAGTCCCGGTTCATCGCGTTTTGAGTTTAATTATGAAGTTGCTATTTAACTGCTATGCCTTCGTCCATTTCTTCGGTAGCAGCAGTTATCACCTGCTCCCCATTTTTCAGATCGCCAATTACTTCAATTTTATTAGCGTTTTCAATACCTGTAGATACATCAACTTTTACTGTTTTGCCATTACGGACAGCCAAAACATATTTACGTTCGGTAGAAGTTACAACAGCCGACTTGGTTACAATTAACGCATTAGCATTGGCCTTTGATTTAAGTATTACATCAGCATACATTCCCGGCGATAACAGGCCATCTTTGTTCGGCACATCCAGCTCAACTCTTTCAGACCGGTATTGAATGTTTACATTGCCTGCCTTGCGGCTTACGCTGGCCGTCATTTTTTTGCCCGGCATTGCTGTAAGATAAAAATTAACCTCGTCCTTGGTTTTTAACGTAGCCGCAAGACCCTCGGGTATATCTACCTGTAAGCGAAGATGTTCTACCTGCTTAAGTTCTAACATGGGTTTTGCATCTTTAGTTTGCGCACTTGCCAATGCACCCGGGTGTGTATTCCTATCGGTAATAATACCGCTGAATGGTGCCGTTACATGCAGATAATCCATCATAGCTTGCTGCATTTGCCAGTTCGCTTTTTCAGAATTGCTTAAAGCGCTGTCCGATTCCATTTTTGACTTGGCAGTTGCCAAATCCATCGGCGATATGGCACCGGCTGTTTTATCAGCAACCTTTAACCTAAAGTAATTCTCTTTTGTAAGCATATAATCTGATTTGGCGCGGGCATATTTCTCTTTAGCCTGCATTACGGCTTGCTGCACTTCCGGTGCTTCTAAGGTCATTAAAAGCTGGCCTTTATTAACGTGTGAACCAATATCAACCAAAACATCTTTTACATAGCCATTTACTTTGGGGAATATACTTACTTCCTCGTAAGCAGCTAATTGAGCCGGTAGTTTTACAACCTGTTCCATGCCGGCCTTTTGTACGGTTGATAATTGATAATGTGGGGCTTCGGCCTTGGTTGATTTATTTTCGGCAGGTTTATGATTTCCGCAGCTGTATAGTGAGGCTGTGGCGTATAATAGAATAATATATCTTATTTTCATTTTAATATTAATTATGGGATTAGGCTACTAATTCGGGTTCGTTAACTTGTTCGTCTTCGGCTAAAAGAGATACATCTTTAAATGAGGCACTTTGCTGAATCCAACCATATACCAATGGCACAATATATAAGGCTGCAGCAGTAGAGGCTATCAAACCGCCAATAACCGCACGACCTAATGGAGCAGACTGGTCGCCTGATTCGCCCAAGCCACTGGCCATGGGAATCATGCCGGCTATCATGGCTAAACTGGTCATCAGAATTGGCCGTAAACGGATACTTGCTGCCACAGCCGCTGCTTTAAACGGATCGCGATATTCTAATCGCAGGTTTTCGGCATTGGTTACAATTAGAATAGCGTTAGCTACAGATACCCCAACAGACATGATGATGCCCATGTACGATTGCAGGTTTAGCGTAGAGCCAGTAATCAATAACATCAATATCGACCCTAACAATACTGCGGGTACGGTAGATAAAATGGATATGGCCACGCCGAATGATTGATAGTTGGCCGTAAGCAGTAACAGGATTACTACGATGGCGGCCAATAAACCTGTCTGCAAAGAATCCAGCGTTTCTGTTAATAGCGATGACATGCCGCGCACCTCGGCAACTAAGCCGACCGGCGGTGTACCCATTTCATCAATTGCTTTTTGTACCGCAGCAGCGGCGGTGCCCAAATCTTTTTTATAGATGTTAGCATTAACGGTTACAAACCTTCGCGGTCCAGAGCGGTCGTACTCGCCAGGTATAGAATCAACTGTAATGGTGGCAATATCTGATAAAAGCGGCCTCATTTTGCCCGGCACTACAGGGATAGCCTGTAGCTGTTCCATACTATTCATCATGTACTCTGGTATCTGAACCTCTGTGTTATAGGTATACTGCTTTTTATCATCGAGCCATAAATTTTTTAACGTATAACGACTGGAAGCTGTAGCATCCGAGATGCTTTTAGATACGTTATCGATACTTAAACCCAGTTGAGCAAGATGTTGCCTGTCTAACCTGATGTTAATAGTCGGGAACTTTAAAGGCTGGGCAACCTGAACGTCGCGTAGGTAAGCCACTTGTTTTAACTTAGCTACCAATTTGCTCGAATAGGCTGCGAGGTCGCCGATATTTTTGGCAGCTACCCGTACTTCGATAGGTGTTGCCGCACCCTGCGACATGAGCTTTTCTGTCAATTCAATCGGCTCGAAGGATAAGTTAACCCGTGGGAATTTGTGATGGATTGCCGCGCGGAGCTCGTCTTTCAGATCGTCCATGTTGGCTTTAAAATCTTCATTCAATTGCACCTGTATAACCGCCTCTTGCGAGCCACTATTGAAAACGTATAGGTTACTGTGCCCATAATTTGATGATACAGGGCCAACAAAAGCTGATGTAATAGCCACGTTGCCATGCACGGTAGAATCAATAATATTGAGTATGGATTTAACGCTACGTTCGGTAATTTCCAAACGGGTACCATCCGGTTCACGAACGCGTACCTGCAACTGGCCTGCGTTAGAGTGCGGCAGCATGTCTTTACCAATAATTACAAACCCGATGCCTGTTAGCAGCAATACAAATACGAGGTATAGCAATACAATGCTCTTACGTTTAGGCATCCACCTGTTTAACTGGTTTAACAAACCAACTTTAATCCGTTGGAAGAAATCGTTTTCTTCGGGATGTTTCACATCTTGCTGATTGTGCAGTTCTATCTCGTCAGTTTCCGTATGGTCGAGATCCAACCCTGCATGCGCATGAGGCTGGTTATGGTGATACTGAAACATTTCGGCCTTTAACAGCCAGTTAGCTATAATGGGTACCAGAGTTTGCGCTGCGATGTACGACACGATCATGGCGAAAGCAATAGATAGCGATAATGGAAGGAACATCGCCTTTGGCACGCCGCTCATTACAAATGATGGTGCAAATACAGCCAGGATACATAACAGGATAAGCAGCAAGGGGAACGAAATTTCCATGCATGCATCCTGTATCGCCTGCTTTTTACTCTTACCCATCTCAAAATGCTGGTGAATGTTTTCTATCGTTACTGTTGCCTGATCTACCAGGATACCGATGGCCAGCGAAAGCCCACTCAGGGTCATCATATTGATGGTTTGCCCGGCCAATTTTAAAAAGAACACGGCACTTAGTACAGCAACCGGAATGGTGATTACCACAACTAAACTACTCCGCCAATCGCGCAAAAACAGCAGTACCATTAAGCCCGTTAGTATGGCCCCAAGAATCCCCTCGGTCATTAAGCTTTTGGCCGAGTTCATTACAAAAACGCTTTGGTCAAACTCGTAGCTAATGTGTACATCGGGCGGGAGCAAGCTTTGCATTTCGGGCATCTCTTTACGCAGATTCTGTACTACATCCCAGGTTGAGGCACTGGCCGTTTTTACTACCGGGAAGTATACCGAGCGTTTACCATTTACCAGGGCGTAATCAACAACTACATCAGAAGCATCTTCTACCCGGGCTACATCTTTTACATAAACTGTATTAACGCCATTACTTAAAATAGGTATCTCGGCAAAATCCTTCACCTTTTCTTCCTGCGAGTTTACAGATGATATGTACATGGTGCTATCAATCCGCACGTTACCAGATGGGGTCATGGAATTATTTCTAGCCAGTGCATCTACCACCTGCTCTGGCGAAATATTAAGTTCGCGCAGTTTTTGCGGATCGACCTTCAAAATAATCGACCGGGCATTGGAGCCGAAAGCCGGAGGAGCTGATAAACCGGGCACTTTACCAAACAGCGGCCGGATGAGCGTGCCCGCCATGTCGAAGATATCATTAAGTGATTTGGTATTGCTGCTAAATACAAGCTCACCAATTGGTAGCGATGAGGCATCAAACCTAACCACTTCGGGAGGTAATGCTCCGGGCGGAAAAAACGACATACAGCGATTAACCTGTATGGCTATTTCGGCAGAGGCATCAGCCATATCTGTACCCTCATAAAAGGAGAGCTTAATTAATGTTAAACCCTGTATATTTTTGCTTTCAATGCTTTTAACACCATCCACATATAAAAAGTGATCGGCCATTTTGGTTGAGAAAAACCCTTCCATTTGTTTGGCGCTCATGCCCCCGTACTGCTGGATGATGTATACCGTAGGTGAATTTAAGCTTGGAAATATATCAATGGGCACTGTCCGCAGGGACAGTATGGAGAATAATAAAAGCCCGACGAACAATACCAGCACGGTAATTGGTCTCTTTAAAGCTGATTTTACCATTGTTTATCGTTTAATAGTTTGAATAAATAAGTCGAGGTTGCCGGTAGACGCAGCTTTATCCAGATTGGCCAGGTACCAATCATTTAAAGTCTCTACATAGTTAAGCTGGGCCGAGTACAGCACAAAAGAGGCGTTGGTCAGATCGATCAGGTTAATAACACCTGCTTTGTATTGGGCTATCTTTTGGTTGTATACATCTGTAGCTGCCTGTAACTGCACGGGGAGTTCGTTAAGGTTTTGCTCGGCTGTAATAATGGCCTCTGCCGCTTGTGCATTGGCATTGCGCAAGGCCGATTTTTGCTGCTCGAAATCATACCCCGCAGCTTGTGATTGAAAGCGGTTTACAGCCAGCTTATCTTTACGATGTACAATATTTACCAGATCATACGTAATGGCAACGCCTGCAGCATAGTTGAACCGTTGGAACCCAAGGCCGTTAACTAAAGAGCTATACCTGTCGTTATATAAAATGCTCGAGGCCCGCCCCCAGCCACCTCCTGCCAATACTATTTTAGGGAGGTAGCTTTTTTTGACCATGGTTTCGGCGCTTTGATAAAGCATTTTTTGTTTGTTAAAATACTCGAGCATGGGGTTGCCCGTGGTGTCAACCATGTTACCGAACAGGTGTGAAGCTACAACATCATCATCTTTACGCAGCGTATCAATATTAATCTGACTTGCATTAATACCCGTTAAAAAGCTTAACTGCTGTTTTAACTGTTTAATAGCACCCTCGCGCTGGTTATAGCTTACTTTAATTTTAGATAATTCGGCCTTGGCTAACGAAGAATCTACGCCCGGCTTAATGCCGCTACCTGTTAACGCATTGATAATGGTTTTTACAGATTGGTACCTTTTAATATTCTGCTGATCTATTTGTAACAGGTAAAGGTTTTTGAGTATGTTGAAGTAAAGCTTGCCAATTTGCAGCTTTACTATATACACTTCTTTGTTAAAATCAGCTTGTTGCAGGTTAGCGTATGCTACAGCATTCTCAACCTTTGCACCCCGCAGCCCGAAATTAACCAGGTCATATTCTGCATAGGCTGATGCAATGTTACCCGTTTGTGCCCGGTATGTATTTTCGGCACGAATGGAAGAAGATATAGCGCGGTTAATGCCCGCAATTGGCACAAATGCGCCTTCTACATCATTTGACGACGCTATTGATATTTCATCGCCAACGGTAAATTTGGGGAGAAAAGAGTTTTTGGTGTCGGTTATATTCGCCTGGGCACTTTTAACCAAGGCCTGCTTCTGTAATATTACAGGCAGGTTCTTTTGGGCAGAATCTACGAGCTGGGCCAGTGAAAAGGTGCTTTCGCTTTGCGCCTTTAACGTATGGCTGCACAGCAGCAGTAAACCCATTAGTATAAACAGGGGTATACGATAAGAATGAGATTTCATGAAATCTGTTAAATAGAACAGCGGAATAAATGAATTGAAGTTAGGGCTGATAAATAAATCAGTCCGTAAGGTTTCAGAAAGAAACCTCAAATTAATGCTGGCAGATTAGTATCCACCTTGCATAGTAATCCCTTAAATCAAATCTGGAGACAGGAGATGACCTCGTAGTATTGATTGGTTGGCGTAATCTGAAAAACAGTGCGTAATTTCCAGTTGATATTTGAACCGAAAAGGTAAGAATGCAGCCAGTCGGTACGCCGACGAAGTATAAATAGGATTAAAACTGGCAGTATGATTTTAATTTCAGTTGCCCTGATCAGGTCTGCAGCTTCATTTGCATCCTCGGCATGAAACTCTTTTTTCTTTACCAGCCTTTGTAGCAAATTATAAACCCGGGTTGGGTCACCCGCAAAACCACCTGTTTGGGAAACTTGATAGGCAAAAAACGGACGCAACAGGATCATAAATACCGCGAAGATATAAATGAACATACGATGCGAAAGTTTCTGATTGATCATTATTCCAATGTTGTTAACATTAATTTAACAATTAAGTAACAATGATAGATAAGTGGTTTGATTTTAGCAATAGAAAAACAATTGCGACAAAAATATTACAAATGGCGGTCTAACATTAAATCAGAGAATAAGGGCAGTGCTGTAGTCTACAAATAGAAAATCAGTTAACATTAACGAGTGTATATAAAGCAAAGGCTCGGCATTAATGCCGAGCCTTTGCTTTATATTTTTTATC
>CAHJXH010000145.1 GCA_903644075.1 Sphingobacteriaceae bacterium
CGAAGCCGATTTGTGAGGGATATTCAAGAATTTGCCATTATAAGCATCTTCAAATATAGGCCCGTGTTTGGTCCAGTGTTTCAGATCTTTCGAGGTAGCAACACCCAACCGGGGTACATCACGGTTCCATTGGGTATAAAACACAACATAAGTGCCGTTAGCTGTGACTGCTACACGCGGGTCTTCACACCCACCCGGCCATTCGTACTTCTTCTGGCTATCATTGGCAGGATAAAATACCGGCGTATGGCTGCGTTTAAAATGTAAGCCATCTGTACTTGATGCATAACCCAAACGCGAGGTGCGGAAACCAATACCCACGCCCGATTTATCTTCGGCGCGGTATAAAACCACAATTTTACCATTAATAAGTGCAGCAGCAGGGTTAAATGTGTCGTTAGATTCCCAGCTGACAGCTTTATTCAAAACAGGATCGATAAATTTCGAAGTGCTATCCGGCGAGATAATGGGGTTAATACTTGCAGGCCTTTTAAATCCGCCGAATGCCCAATCTGGTAAATGGTTTTGTTGTGCAAAGGCCCCACCGGAGATCAATAAAAATACTGCAAGGCTTTTAACAAAAGCAGTAATGTTCTTCATAGTTATTTGTATTAAAATTAAATATTTTGTTTATCGGCTGATATATTGCTTCCCTTTTTTACAGCGTCCTCAAACAGCAACAGTAGCCATTAAGTCGGCTACTGTTGAGATGAGTGTTTAAATATTAGGGATTAAAGGCTATTTTCGATCGTGTAAATTGATAACACCTCCGCATCTGTTAAGGCGCGGTTGTAGAACCGGATATCATCCAGCGAACCTATGAAATAGTTGCTACCATGGGGCAGATTTGTTCCAATAGTAAGATCTACAGGTGAAGGAAGCGTAACCGGCGTACCTGTTACCGCAACCGTTTTAACCAGTTTATCATTTATATAAAACTTCATGGTACCGGTAGTATACGAAACCGAAATAAACGTCCATACATCTTGTGGCACTACGCCCGGGTTACTATCTACATCATGATACCCATCGTCACCGTGAAAAGTCAGAAAAAGGAAGTTACCGCCTTGTAACTGAAATTTAAAGCCGTTGTAATCATTCAGCGAAAACATATAATTATTCGCATTGGTAGTATGGCGCTTAACCCACATACTAATGGTAAACTCTTTCGGGTTCAGATCAACACTATATGGCACTTCAACGTTAGCTCCGTTAGCAAAATCATAGGCGCTGCTCGCTTGGTTAAAACGGTCAGCCACTAAAGCCGGCAGTGTCGTATTTCCGGATGGTCCGGTCATAAGTGTACCGTTATGGCCATGGCCCGATACATCATTAGCATTACCTGTAAAGGTCCATTGCGCAATCAGGTTCCCCGGCGATACATCTTGTATTAAGCGCGACTGAAAGGTTGATATAGCACGGTAAAGGTTTGCCGTAGCATTATCAACTTCCTGCTGACTGTATTGGGTTGATGTTTTGGTAGCTGTTGCCAGCGTAATAGCCGTTTTTAAATCTGTCCTGGCCCCTACAGCATAAGTACCTGGTTTACTACCTTCTGTAGTGCTATTGTATAATTTGTTAGCCGAATCGATAGCCAAACTAATGTTGGTTTCGTTGGGGTTAAACACTTCTTGTTTGGAGTCCTTTTTACAAGCTGCCAGGTTAAGTACCAGCACAATAGCTAATAAAATTAACCCCGTATATTTATTAAAAATTTTCATGTCCTTAAGCATTTTAATTATTTACCTAATAAAGGATTAGTTTGGCGCTCGCTCTGCGGAATCGGAAAGAACTTATTATTTGCATAATTAAAGTTCGGGATGTCTTTCATCGCATTAGTTGCATAAGCACTTCCATAACGGATCACATCGTAGAAACGACCAAATTCAAGGGCCAGCTCCGATCTTCTTTCCCTGCGGATAGCATCACGAAGCGAAGCCTGGCTTGTGGTAGTAATATCCGGCAATAAACCAGCAGGTACTGTTGCGCTGCCTAATGAACTATCGTACAAATAACTTTCGCGGGCACGTTTCCTGATTTTATTTAGCGGTATTAAAGCAGCACTACTGCTCCCGGCTTCATTTAATGCCTCGGCTTCTATTAACAAAACATCAGCAAAGCGAATAGCTTCTACATTAAGGTTACCATCGCCTTTGGTTGAAATTGGAATTTCTGATAGAGGCTGAATTTGCTTTTTGGTCATATACCCGGTAGTTGACCATGTTGGATCATAAGCCACATCAAAATAAGGATGGCCGGCACGCGCTACCGTATAATCCAGCCTTGGATCATCTACCCCACCGGTTGATTTTTCGTAATTATCAACCAAACTTTGGGTAGGCTGAAAGAAGCCATAGCCATTCAACGTGCCCCGTGGTGCAAATGCCTGATTTAGGCCATTACCTTGTTTAGGGCTTAGGCCGGCAGTATGCAGTATCGAGAATATAGCTTCTGTATTGTTTTTGGTTGCTGCGGTAAAATTATCAGTAAACTTATTAGTTAATGAATAAATACCCAAAGCCTCTACCTGTTGTGCGGTTGAAGCAGCTAATGCCCATTTTTGTTCAAACAAATAGGTTTTGGCCAATAGCGATAAAGCCGCTCCTTTGGTGGCACGCCCTAAATTTACACCAGCCCAGGTTGCCGGTAATGCAGCGGCAGCATCGGTACAATCTTTTTCAATCTGGGCATAAACTTGTGCTTGCGGTACAGCCGGTGCTCCTAAATTATCAGCTGTGGCAACTTGTAAACGCAATGGAATATCACCGTAGCTATTAGTTAACGTAAAATAATAATAAGCCCTTAAAAATTTGGCCTGGCCAACTATAGTGGCTTTATCAGCATCGTCTACTGCTTTATTGGCATCGGTTAATCCTTGAATTACATAATTGGCTTTAGCGATACCATCGTAATACCTGGCCCATACGCCTTCTACCGCAGCGTTACTGTTGAGTATGTTAAAATTGTTAATATTATCAATATCTGCCTGGTCGCCTGCCAAGCCTCCTTTAACAGCATCGTCAGATGCAACATCGCCTAATACCCATACTTCATTTGCAAATGCATCGGTATAGTTAAGTGGTACATAAGCTGCGTTTACACCCGCTACTGCATTGGTAACCGAATTAAAATACTTATCAGATTCGTAAGTTCCCAATATGGGTTGATCTAATGCTTTCTTGCAACTGCTTGCCGAAAAAACCAGGCCTCCTGCTATTGCTATATATATGTATTTCTTTATCATTTCTGTAAGTTTTAAAGATTAAAAGTTTGCGTTGATACCCAAGGTAAATGTGCGCGCCGATGGATACGTACCCCAATCAATACCTACAGCCTTTACACCATCACCGGCGTTGTTACTGTTCGAATACATTTCGGGGTCAATACCAGTGTACTTTGTAACTGTAAACACATTTTGCGCACTTACAAAAAATCTAACCGATGATAGTTTAAGTGCTTTTAAAACCTGATCGCCAAGTGTATAACCTAACTGCACATTTTTAAGGCGCAGGTAAGAGCCACTTTCAAGGAAACGGGTTGAAGGCTGCTTGTTATTGGTAGCGCCATCCCACGATAAACGCGGAAACTCATTTGTGCTGCCCGGTCCTGTCCAGCTTTGGGTGGCAACACGCTCGGTTACATTAAATGCGCGGTAAAAACCTTCTATGTCTGTATTAACCTGGTTATATAACTTGTTACCATATACGCCCTGGAAGAATAGGCTAACATCAAATTTGGCATACGATAAATTAGTGGTTAACCCGTAAGTAAATTTAGGGATTGGGCTGCCTACGTAAGTGCGGTCATAATTGTCAATTACACCATCGGGTTTGCCATTTGGCCCGCTGATGTCTTTAAACATTACATCCCCCGGTTTTATACCCGGGCCCTGGTAAGCGTGAGTAAATACTTGTTGCGCATTCTGAAAAATACCTTCGTCTTGCAGTAAGTAAAATGAACCTATCGGCTGGCCAACAGCTGTTTGTGTTGCATAGTAGTTATTATCTATACGGCCACCCACCAATGGAGCTCCGCCTGCTAATGAAACTACTTTATTTTGAACGGTAGCAAAATTACCTATAACCTCATACTTAAATTTATTATTGATGGTATTACGGTAAGTAATTTCTAACTCAAAACCCTGGTTACGTATTTTACCTGCGTTAACAAAAGCACTTGATACTGAACCCACGCTTGTAGGTGGTTGTGGTTGTAATAGTACACCAGAAGTATTTTTAATATAATAATCGGCAGAGATAGATAATGCGCTGTTAAACAAACCTAAATCCAAACCTACGTCTGTTTGTGTACTGGTTTCCCATCTCACATTTTGGTTACCCAAAAGAAAAACTGAGTTACCCTGATTAGTGGTACCACCAAAAGGGTAATAGCCTGTGTTTTGAACCTGGGTAACATAGCTATAGTCACCGATGTTCTGATTACCCAGTTGGCCTACACCTGCACGCAGCTTAAGTAAGCTAATGGGTTTAACATCTTTCAAAAATTCTTCCTGGTCTAGTCTCCAGCCTAATGATCCTCCGTAAAAATCACCATATTGGTTGTGTGGATCGAGTTTAGAAGAACCGTCACGCCTGAAATTGAAAGTAGCCAGGTATTTATTATCATAAGCATAATTTACACGGCCAAACAAAGAGAATAATGCCGAGTGACTTTGCCCGCTGCCATTTAATGCGCTACTAAGTAAGCCGTTATTCAAATACTGGAATACAGAACTTTGATCTGCAAAAGTGGTTCTTGAAGCGCTTAACGTATTATCGTTGATTTTTACCAGCTCAGAACCTACTAAGAAATTAAAAACATGTTTCTTGGCAAGTGTCCAGTCGTAAGTAGCAGTGTTGGTCCAGTTATACTGAAATTCATTAGCGTTTGTTTGAGCTAAACTATTCGGCGTATTAAAAAACCTGTCGATACCCCAGGTGGCAAAAAACTGTTTGTAATCGTTAATTGCAAAATTGGCACCAAAATCACTTCTGATTTTCAGGTTTTTTATCGGATGCAGTTCCATATAAGCATTACCTAATAAAGAGTAACTGTTATAGGTATCATTAAAGTTATCGGCATAACCCACCGGGTTCAGGCCATCACCAAAAAATTCGGGATGATCCGGTAAATCAACAAACTGCCCGGCTGCATTGTATACAGGTGTAGCCGGTGTTCTGAATAGTGCATAACGTACCACACTGGTGCCTGGGTTACCTGAACCTGAACCATCGCCGGATGTACCAACCTTATGCGTTTTAGAATAACTAAGATTTACGTTTGTACCTACAGTAACCCATTTAGAAAGGTTGCTTGTAATTGCTGTGCGCAGGTTTAACCGGTCAAAATCTGAATTTTTAATCAGCCCGCTCTGACCAAAATAATTAGCAGATACAATATAAGTGGTATTATCATTACCACCACTTATAGAACCCTGTACATTATTGATCGGTGCCGGTTTTAATACTTCTTTTTGCCAGTTAACATCGGGCAAGCCGTTAATTACGCTTGCAGGTATTAGCGCACGGCCATCATTGGTTGCGGCGGTGTTGTAAGCTGCTACATATTGAGCCGTATTGGCCATTTTAATTAAATGCTGCGAGGTTTGGATACCTGTATAAGCATTAATGTTTACTTTGGTAGGGCCATTTTTACCTCTTTTAGTGGTTACAATAACTACACCGTTTGATGCACGCGCCCCGTAAATGGCAGCAGAGGATGCATCTTTCAGCACACTGATACTCTCGATATCATTAGGTGATATTTCATTGATACCGTTTTGTGTCGGTACACCATCAATAATATAAAGTGGATCGTTATTGTTGATAGTACCCACACCGCGGATACGGATGTTTATACCATCGCCGGGCGCACCTGTATTTTGCGTAACTGCCACACCGGCTGCTTTACCTTGCAAAATCTGGTCGGCCCCGCCTACCGGTAAATTGGCAATATCACTGCTTTTAATGCTGGATACGGCCCCGGTTAAACTCACCTTCTTTTGGGTGGCATAACCTACAACCAAAACTTCATTGAGTGCACTGCTGGTTTGGGCCAGTTTAATGACCATAGGCTGATCAAATACGGCTGCTATGGTAACAGGCGTATAACCTACGCTTTTCACTTCCAAAATAGCGCCGTCATTAGCATTAATTTTGAAGTTTCCGTTCACATCTGTGGCAGCACCTTGTGCAGTGCCTTTAATTTGCACTGTTGCCCCAATCAGGGTTTCATTAGTGGAACCATCAATTACTTTACCGGTAATTGTTTTACCCTGTGCCCGGCCCTTAAAGCTACAGCAGAGGATAATGAGAAAGCAGGTGACTGCGGCTTTCCATTTCATGTTAAAAGTAAAATCTATCATAAGCGAATTAAATATTTGTCTTTAGGTTAACAGCAAAAACAAGGATTAGGCTAATTATTGGCAAAAACTCTATTCCACACTTCAAATCGAGGTAAGTCCTATATTACATGCGGACACACAATTACACAAACCACTGTATATCAATGTAATAAAATCATTTTTTTTAATAAAATAACATAGCAAGGCTTATCGCTGATTTAAATTGGTTTTCAAACGTAGAAAAACTAAACGGTTTTAGCAAATTAATAAAAAATATATTTACTACTTTTTTCTCAATGAAGACGCCCTGACTATTAACTCCGGGTTAAGAACAATTTTTGTTGATTCCTGGCCGGGCTGGCTTTCATTGTTCATATTGGTAAACAAAACATCTATTAAGTTTTCGGATAAGTTTTTCATAGGTTGTGCCACAGCAGTAATTGGTGGGTTAAAAACTTCAAAAAATGCGTGGTCGTCAAAACCGATAACGGCAATATCTTCCGGAATTGTTAGTTTTAATTTATTTAATGCCGCAAAACCCTGCAATGCCAAATAGTTTGTGGCAAATAACACCGAATCGATATCCTTGTGCTTTGTTAAAAAATTAGCGATTAACTGTACTACTTTTTCGGGTTTTGATGTAAACTTAATTTCTAATATATATTCTTTAGCCCCTCCCTCCTTTATGGCTAAGCGATAACCTGCCATCCGGTCTTTCATTTGGGTTTGGTCAGAGTCGAGCGTTACAAAAGCGATATTTTTAAAGCCCTGATCAACTAAATGCCGTATTGCAATTTTAGAACCTTCCAGGTTATCAATGCCTACATAATCTGTGTCAATTTCAGGGAAATATCTATCGAAGAGCACAAATGGCAAACTATCGTTACGCATAAATCTGAGTTCAGACTCTATCCCCTTGGGTGGCGTAATAATATATCCATCCACGTTCCGGCTTTTAAACATCCTTATCAGTTCAATCGTTTTTTTGGGGTTATCTTCTGTACTGCAATAAATAATCTTATAACCTTTTTTGTAAGCCCGCTCCTCAATCAGCCTGGCAACGCTGGCGAAAAAGGCATCTGCAATATCTTCAACAACGAGGCCTATTATTTTAGATTTACCGGTACGCAGGCTTTGGGCTAAGGCATTAGGATTGTAATTTTTCTCCTCTATATAATCAAGCACTTTTTTTGTGAGCTTGTCGCTAATCCGCATTTCTTTTGCCTTGCCGTTCAGGATAAACGATATCGTTGTAATAGATATGTTTAAATCCTGAGCAATATCATTCATAGAAATTTTCTGTTTCATAATTCTGATTAATAAAAGGTTAAATTTCGGATTGGTTAATAACGGCAAATATAGTAAGCAATTATTGACACTATGTATTTTACATATTTTAGGTAGACAAAAGATAACAATATTAAACCTTTAATAGGCCAGAGTTGCCTTAACCGGCCTCCAATCCTGATCATAATGCCTGATAATGCAATTAGCACAACCGATCAATAGCAATTGCCAGAAGTTAAAGTTTAAATAATCAATGAATTCTTGTTTACTAAATATGTCCATCTGCTCATATATAAATTTCGAGTCAGCAGGCCCCTCAATTTCCAGGGCAAACGCCTAATTCTTTGCGTTAGTTAATTTCAGGTTATTCCCGCTTCCACCGGTGCGAACAATTATTACCTTTGCGCTCCAACTAAATGAATTGTTATGAGTGAACTCAGCCCTTGCCCGGTATGCCAATCCCCCTATACTTATCAACTGGATAGCTTACTGGTTTGCCCGGAATGCGGACACGAGTGGAGTTCTGTGGAAGAGGCGACTGCAGATGAAGGCTTTGTGGTAAAAGATAGCAACAGTAATATCCTGCGAGATGGTGATACGGTGGTGACCATTAAAAACCTGCCGGTAAAAGGCACCTCGCAAACCGTGAAAGCCGGCACTAAGGTTAAAAATATCCGTTTGGTAGACAGCGATCATAACATCGACTGTAAAATCGAGGGTTTCGGTGCGATGGCGCTCAAATCGGAATTTGTTAAAAAAGCCTAATACCCATTCTTCAATAGTTATGGTGATTTAACCAAAGTTATACGCAACATGGTTAAGTTGTGTCCTGGTATGATAATGAAATTGGCATATCAACTGTATTGCCGAATTCGTTTCGCTGATATAAAAATTTTTTCGACATAATATTGTAAGCCTCTCATTTTCACGAGGCTTTTTTGTTGATAACCTCATTTCATAATTCAAGCTCGCTTCAGCTATTGGTGGGTTAGATAGTTTGCAGAGAAAAATAATTATCCATCGCGCACTGTTTAGTCAAGGTATTGTTAAAATTACAAATAGTAATTTAACAGACTTGTAAGTTTACTTATTGTGTATACCTTTGACTCATGAAACCAGTAGTTGTATTAGATAAGATCATGGAAACGGCAGAACGCCTGTTTTATGAGCAGGGATATAATTTGACCGGTATTAATCAGATCATCGAAGAGGCCAATATCTCCAAGCCTTCTCTTTATAATCATTTCAAATCTAAAAATGATCTGTTACTGGCCTATTTAGATCAGTCGTACAGTAAATGGTTTGAAGACCTGGCCACGTTTACTGCAGATATGACAACGCCCTTTGATCGTTTGATTGGGGTTTTCGACTACCGCATCAGCCGGCAGATAAGAACCAATTACAACGGCTGCGCCTTTGTAAAAATTAGTTCAGAAGTTTCGCATAAAGACATCGAGGTATTTGAACGCACTCAAAAATTCAAGAATGCTATCAAAGCTTATGTCGTTGATCTGGTGAAACAACTAAACCGGCCCAAACACAAGTTACTTACTGACGAAGAATTTGCCGAGAATGTGTTTTTACTGCTCGAGGGCGGTTTGATTATGGCTAAAATAATTAAATCGACTCAGCCATTAGAGGACGCTAAAGATATTGTACGCAAGCTGGTTTAGCCCGGCTACCATCAACAATTAACCATGAAAATAGCACAATTAAAAAATCCCGGTAAACCGGGGGTGGGATTCCTATGTCCTTTATTTAGCCGAAGATCGGGTCGCCTGACCAGGATGTTAACATTCGGATTAGTACTGGCGGGCACAGCGGCCAGCGCTCAAACACCGCTTAGCTTAAAACAAGCCATCCAGACAGGCCTTGATAATTATGGCACCATCAAAGCCAAAGAAGCCTATGCAAAAGCATCAGCTGCATCTGTTGTTCAGGCTAAGCTTGATTACTTACCCAATTTTAATTTATCCGCGCAAGCCGACTATGGAACAGCCAATGGGTTAAACGGCCCGGCTTATGGCTTTGGCCCGGCAGGAATTGCATCCGGAGGCCTACCACTGGGAAACCAGAATTGGAATGCAACTTTTGGGTCGCTCTACCTGGCCAATGTTAACTGGGACTTTTTCGCATTCGGGCGATCAAAACAAAAGATCCTGACGGCAGATTTTAAACAAAATCTCGATGCCAGCGATGTTTCTCAGGAAAAATTCCAGCATGAGGTTAGGGTATCGGCTGCTTATCTTAACTTATTGGCCGCCCAGCGATTAACAACATCATACCGTAAAAACTTTGATCGCGCCGATACACTCCGCCGTATTATTGTCCGCAAGGCAAAGCGGGATTTACTGGCCGGGGTCGACTCATCACAGGCAAATGCAGAAGTATCTAACGCTAAAAGCGTACTGCTTAACGCTATGACGTATGAGGATGATCAGAACAGCAACTTAATTAAGCTATTGGGCACTCAACCACAAAAGGTACAAGCCGATACCGTATTCATAGCCAACCTGCCAAAAACGCTGCCAATAACATACGATTCCTTAGCCGCCAATAACCCGGTGATTGCTTTTTATAAAAACCGCATCCTTTATAGCGATGAACAGGCAAAATATTTTAAAACACTGGGCTTACCCACCTTTAGCTTAGGTGCAGCTATGCAAGGCCGTGGTTCCGGCTTTAACTATACCTACTCTGGCGACCATCCGGATTATAATAACAGCCTGTCGCAAGGCCTTGGTGTAGACCGTACAAATTATGTTGTAGCACTCGGCATCAGTTGGAACCTTACGCAGCCATTCCGCACTAAACAGCAGGTAAAAGCCCAACGCTTAACCAGCGAAGGCTTAAAACAAGAACTTGCGCTAACGCGGCAGCAATTGATAACACAAAATAATTTTGCCGATTCCAAGATCAAAAATGCTATTGCCGACTATTACGAAACCCCTTTACAGGTAAAGGCGGCCAGCGATACCTATCATCAGAAACTGGTACTCTATAACCACGGCCTTACCAATCTGGTTGATGTTACCCAGGCTTTATATGCACTGGTACGGGCCGAAACCGACCGCGACATTGCCTACAATAATGTTTGGCAAGCTTTACTGCTAAAAGCTGCGGCAACAGGCGATTTTGACATTTTCTACAGTAACCTATAAATATCTCATGAACTTAATTCTATTCGCACTCAAAAAACCGATCACCATTATGGTGCTGGTGGCGTCTGTCCTGTTTTTCGGGATCAGCACCCTTAGGTCGGTTAAGATCGACATCTTTCCACAGTTAGGGCTGCCGGTTTTATACATTGCTCACCCTTACGGTGGTTTCACGCCCAACCAAATGGAAACTTTTTTCACCAAACAGTATATCAATACCTTGCTGTACGTAAATGGTGTTAAAAGTATCGAAACCAAAAACATCCAGGGTTTGGCGCTTATCAAACTCAATTTTTACCCCGGCACCAACATGGCTGCTGCGGAGGCCGAAACTTCGGCAGCCAGCGCCCGTGCGCAGGCCTTGTTCCCTGCCGGCTCTAACCCGCCATTCATCATCCGTTTTGATGCCTCTACCCTACCTGTGGGCCAGGTAATTGTAAGCAGCGATAAACGTAATAACAACGAGCTGCTCGATTTGGCTAATACCTACGTCCGCTCGGCATTTACCAGTATCCCTGGCCTGTTGTCGCCCCCTCCATTTGGTGGTAATATCCGTACCGTGGTAATTAAGCCAGATCCGGTATTGCTGCGCAGCCATAACCTTACGCCTGAACAAATTGTACAGGCTATTACTATTAACAACCAAACTACCCCATCTGGTAACGTGCGTGTGGGCGATAAAAACTACATTACGCCTACCAATACCACCATCCATAAAATTCAGGATTTTGGTAATATTCCATTATTTAAAGGCGGAGTTGGCAACTTATATATTCGCGACGTTGCCGCTGTAGAAGATGCGGCTGATATTACCGTGGGTTACGCACTGGTGAATGGTAAAAGATCGGTATATATGAGTATCGCTAAAAATGCCGATGCTTCTACCTGGGATGTTGTACAAAAACTGAAAAAATCCCTACCTAAAATGCAGGCGCAATTGCCGGATGATGTAAAGTTATCCTACTCTTTCGATCAGTCGGTATATGTAATCAATGCAGTAAAAAGTTTAATATCAGAAGGCGCTATCGGTGCCGTGCTCACCGGTTTAATGGTATTACTCTTTTTGGGCGACTGGCGAGGTGCCACCATTGTAATCCTCACCATCCCTACATCTATCGTATCCGGTATTTTGTTCCTGAGCCTTTTCGGCCAAACCATCAACATTATGACCTTAAGCGGGTTATCACTTGCTATCGGTATCTTGGTTGATGAAAGTACTGTTACCATTGAAAACATTCACCAACACCTTGATATGGGCAAGCCGAAACGCCTGGCCATATGGGATGCCTGTAAGGAAATCGCCTTCCCTAAATTACTGATCCTGTTTTGTATCCTTGCTGTATTTGCTCCTGCGTTTACCATGGGAGGCATACCGGGTGGTTTATTTTTACCATTGGCTTTGGCTATTGGTTTCAGTATGATTACTTCTTACTTTCTGGCGCAAACCTTTGTACCGGTAATGGCCAACTGGATTATGAAGAGCCACGAAGCTA
>CAHJXH010000146.1 GCA_903644075.1 Sphingobacteriaceae bacterium
TAGTAACCACCCGGTATCGTTTACTAAAATAAGCCAGCTGGTTGCTCCAATAGCCTTTGTTAATGCACCAGCCATGCACAAATAATAAAGTGGTGTCGCCTTTATGTGTATCAATATAAGCAATGTTGACACCGTTATTTTTTATCCTGATTGGTGCTGACCGTTGCGAACTTTTAAATGCCAGCAATAAAATGCTGAATGCAATGATTGATAACAAGGCTACCTTCTTCATAATGAGTGTGTTTAAGTTGATGCAACATAACAAAACGCATGCTTACAAGAAAGTAAAGTAGGCCGATTTAACCTATTTTAACAAGTGTTTAATGATGCCTGATAATTACACCATCGCTCATGTCAATAATGCGGTCGCTGTTGCGGGCAAAATCATCGTCGTGGGTTACGGTGATAATGGTTTGACCCTGCTCGTGGGCAAGCTCTTTAAAAATATCAAACACCACCTGTGTGTTTTTTGAATCGAGGTTCCCGGTTGGCTCATCGCCCATAATAATCGACGGATCATTAATCAGCGCCCGTGCAATCGCCACCCTTTGTTGCTGACCGCCTGAGAGCTTACTGGCCAGTTTCAACGCCTGGTCTTCCAAACCTAAGAGCTTCAAATTTTTATAAGCCTTGTCTTCAATTTCCTGTTTGCTTTTCTTGTTGAGTTTCATGGCGGGCAGCATCACGTTATCTAACGCAGAAAACTCGGGCAACAAATAGTGGAACTGGAATACGAACCCAATATGCTCATTACGAAATGCCGCCAGGTTATTTTGTGATTGCCCGGTAAGCTTTTCGCCGTTAATAAACAGCTCGCCCTCGTAGTTGGTATCCATAGTAGAGAGCACGTACAACAAAGTTGATTTGCCGGAACCCGACTTGCCCGTAAGTGATAAAAACTCGCCCTTTTTAACCTCGAAGCTTACATCTTTAAGCACCTGGAATTTTTGAGGCTCGTAAAAATATTTGATAATGTGGTCTGCTTTAAGCGCAATGTTGGTTTCCATGTTATCCTCTAATAATATCAACAGGGTCAATTTTCGATGCTTTACGGGCAGGCAGGTAGCCCGCAACCAGCGTGGTAATTAAACCAAACGTAAAGGCCATAATATAATCTTTAGGGTGATAAGCCATCGGCAAGTTATTCAGTCCGCCAATTTTAAAGGGGATATGGTTCACAATATCGGCTATCACAAAGCCGAGTATCATCCCGATAACACCACCAATAATACCCACCACAACAGCTTGTACTAAAAAGATCTCGGTAACATCGCGGCCCGAAAAGCCCATTGCCTTCAGAATGGCTATCTCGCGGATCTTCTCGTTAATGGTCATATTCATGATGTTATAAATACCGAAACCTGCCACCATCAAAATTGTCAATGAAACGGCCATTGCTATAATATCGCGCAGCTTAGAACCGGCCTCTAACTGCTGATTGGCTGTTTGCCAGCTTTCCACTTTATAAGGAATCACCGGGGCAAGCCTCGCCACCACCGGCGCTGTTTTTTCGAAATTGTTGATATTGACCTGCAGGTCTGTAACATAATCCTGATTTTTGGATAATAGCTGCCTTGCTGAACTGATATTCACATAAGCCTTCGATTTATCCACACCCTTTACATTGGTTTGGTAAATGCCGATCACCTTAAAATTTCTACTTACACCGTCTGATGTTAACACGTTAATATTATCGTTGATGTTGAGGCTGAGCTGTTGGGCAAGGTCTAAGCCCAGTATCACACCATCGTGGCGGTATTGCAGGCTATTCCAGGTACCGTTAGTCATATAGGTAGAAATATTGAACAGGCGGTTCTCATTATCCACATCAACACCGGATAGCGTACCGTTTACCTTATTGCTGCCATTGCGGAAAAACACATTGATGTTTACCTGCGGCGTAATGCCGATAACCTCGGGCTGTTTACGCACCAGGTCTAAAATCTCTTGTGTGTTTTTAATCCCCTCGGTATACTGGATCACTTTGGCGTTGCGGATGTTAATAGCCACATCTTTGCCCTTGTAAACCCGTTTAACCAGGTTGGTGTTATCGGCCGGGCCATCGTTATAAATATGAATATGCGCCAGCGAGGTAAATGCCAGATCGGTTTGCACATCGTTAACCCCTGTCATGAAGCTGTTCATAAACACATACATCGAGATGCCGAACATTACGCCCAGCAAAGCAACTACAGTCTGCTTTATTTTTGAGGTGAGGTGAACCTTTGCTATTTTTAAGTTGGTGGCAAACATGCTATTGTTGTTTAGGCAATACTAAAACATCGCCGGGGTTAATGCCGCCGGTTATCTCGGTCCACTCCAGGGTGTGGATGCCCGTTTTAACCGGTTTCTTTTCTTTGCTGTCTTTCAGCAATACGTAATCGCCGTTGATTAAAAAGTAGGACGGTATTACGGCTGCATCCTTTTTAGTCTGTACAATAATGTTGGCTTGCAGCTGGGTGCCATTCAATAGATCGCCGGGCTGATCTGTAAAGGTAGCCTCCACCACAAAAGATTGATCGGTGCTGTTAAACGATGGATAAATTTTGGTAACCTTCGCATTAAAAACCTTATCCTTAATGCTATTGAGCGATATCAAAACCTCCTGCCCCAGTTTTACCCGGTTGATATCATCTTCGGCAATATCCAGTTTAATAATGGGTTTGCCTGCACCTACTAAAGCAACCGATTCGCCCTTTTTAACATAGTCGCCTACTTTTTTGGTGACATTCATGATGATGCCGGGGCCTTCGCTTTTCAGGTTATTGTAATCATTGTTTTGCTGCTGAATTTGGTATTGCGATTGGGCGTTCTTCAAACTTAAATCAACATTGCGTTGCAAATCGGCGAGGTTTTTTTGCAGCACGTGTAAGCTTGATAATGAGTTTTGATAGGTCAATTGAGCATTGTCGAAATCTGCCGTTGATACAGCCTGTGTTTTAACCAGTCGCGAGTAACGCTGATAATTTAATGAATCCACATTGAGCTTATCTTTCGCCTGGCCTATCTGTATTTTCAACTGTTCAATCTGTGGTGCGCGTGGCGAAGTATTGGTTCGCGCAAAATCAAGATTGACCAAAGCATTGCTCACCTGTGTTTTTTGCACATCGTTTGAGAGCAGGAACAAACGCTGATTACTTTTTACCGTGTCGCCCTCTGCCACGTAAGCTGTTTTTAAATAGCCATCGGTATTGGCCATAATGCTATACTGGTCGTAATTTTCCATGTGGCCGCTGCCAAAAACTGCGTCAACAATATCCTTATGTTGTAGGGTCGCAGTCTCGGGATGTTTGCACGCCGTAAGCATGGTGCCGGCCATCAATAGTGCGGCAGTATAAATTTTAAGTTGGGGTAAACTCTTCACGCTGTATAAAATTTAATTTCGTGATAAAATAGTAGCCTGGGTTGATAGTAAGGTTGATAGATTACTTAAGTGCGTATTTTCTGCTCTGAGGTAATCTTCAAATGCTTTTAGATATGTATCCATATTGATGATGCCTTCCTGGTATTTTTGCTTGTTGAGCGTTACGTTGGTACGATATAAAATATAACTATTGGCAGATGCTTTGGCCATGCTGGTATAGTCGGCATAGTTTTTTAGTAACAGCCTGTCGTTAATGTTGCTTTGTTGCTGGGCGGTATTGTATTGCAGCTCTGCAATTTGCTGTTGCGCTAAGGCGCTGCGGTATTTGTTGGTGTTGGTAAGCCCGGTAAAAATGGGAACATTTAAGCTGATGCCTACGTAACGATAGGGTGTCCACTGTTGACTGGCTAACGAAAGCCCGATATCATTTCTGAACTGTTGCCCGCCGAAATAGCCATTGAGCCCAATCTTAGGATAAGCTACCGATCGTTGCGCTTTGCTTTGCAATGCCGACAACTCTGACTGCTGCTTATAAACATCCACGCTTCTATCGGCCCCAAGGTTAATACTGCTGATACTGGCGATTGAATCCAGACTGAGATTCTCTGGAAAATTTAATTCAGTCAACACCTTTTCGCCCAATAAGATCTTGAGATTTTCTACCCCCTGATCATACACCTGCTGGCTTTGCGCTTTGTTTTGCAAAACGTTGTTGTAATTGATCATGGCCTGGTTAACGGCCAGTGCATCTGTTGTGCCTTGTTGCAGGCGCTGCTTACTAAGGGTAACTAAGCTATCGGCCAAAGTCAGATCCTGCGCATTGGTTTTAAGTGATGCCTTGCCGATCAGTATCGAGAAGTACAATTTAGCAGCCTGATCTTTCAAGCTCTGAATGTAAGATGTTTGCTGAATCTCGGTAAGCGCAATATTGCTTTTGGCGATGGAGGTTTGGAAGATAGCCGACCAGTCGAAAATATTCTCGCTCAAATTGATGCCGGCATTATACGAGTACTTTTTACCGAACTCGGCATAATAAGTAGTGCCGGGCTGGCCAATTAAAATACCAGGGATTGGTGTAACGGCTAGGTGCAAGTTATCTGTGCCATTAAAAGTACCGCTGGCGTTGGGGTACATAAACCCTTTTGAGGCTTTGTAATTGTATTGCGCCTGTTTAATTTGTTGTTGGTAAACGGCTTGCGTGGGGTTGTTTTTAATAGCCTTGGCAATTACATCCTGCAGGGTATTTAGTTTAACGGTATCTGCCTGTTGGGCAAAAGCGTAACCCTGGGTAAGTAAAGCACCGGCTATTGAAAACGCAAGGAGGAACTTTTTCATTAAAACTCTTTTAAATATTTGATCAGCATTTCGGGAATTACTTTTTCGCGGTCAGCGATAAATTCTTCCCAGTTGGTATCCTGTAATTTGGTCATGTGTTGTATCATCGGTTTGGCAATTACCGGGAATACGGTTTCTGATATAATGCTCACCACAATCTGGATTGGTTTAATGGGTCTGATGGTGCCCTTGTTTATGCCGTCCCATAATTGCGCAAAAAATACAGTGTCCTTTATTTTGTTGCCGCTTACATTCGATAGAAAGTCTTCGGGATTGTAGCGCATCTCGTTAATCACAAACATGGGTAGATCGGGCCTTGTCTGCATCGCTTTAAGATAATGGGTAACCAGCAATGGGATTTTTTCTTCCCATGACAATTCGAGGTTCATGATAGGAATAGTGGATGCCGAGAAGTTTTTAAACGATTTGATAAAAACCTGTTTAAACAGCAGCTCCTTGCTTCTGAAATAATAATGCAGCATCGATTTATTGATGCCTGCCTCATCGGCAATTTCCTGCATCCTCGCCCCGGCTAAACCCTTGCGCTGGAAAACGCTTAATGCTGCTTCAAAAATAATCTCTTCTGTTGTTTTTTGTTCGTCAACCATATAGTTCAACCATTTGGTTGACAAATGAAGTCATTTATTTAGTTACTTCCAAATACAAAATGAAATCCTGTTAATCTGCTGACTTAGGTTCCGGATGTTTGAACATTATCATCCAGAATATTAAGGCCCATACTAGGTAAAATCCGCCCAATCCGCTAACAACTTTTGGTAATCCGCTATTACCAAATCCAGCTCTTGATAAAGCCATACCAGCAATTAAAAAATGGATAAAGTTGGCCATCGCTATCGGTTTGTTGTAAATGCCTCCAATAATAGCACCTTTGGCCATCCAGTTAAGTATGGCAAATGCATAATAAGTGGCGCCCAATAGTTGTAAAATAAGTTCAATGCCTTTATTGGGTGCAATGCCCATTAAAGTCATTACGTAATCGGGGGCAAAGGTTAGGGCTATACCTATAACAGCGAATAGGATCGCAGTTATGGTCATGATCAATTTGGTGTTCATTGATAAATAAGGTTGTTGTTTAAACTTTGACTAAGATAATGCCAATTGTTACATATTTCGTTATAAAGCGTATCTTCAAACATAGCAAGAAACGGGTTCTATGCCAGCCATCAGCCACATACTTTTGTATCATTAAATCATTAAAAGATTATGGAAACGCAGCAAGAACTCGATTATAACCGCATAGCAGAAGCCATCGAATTTTTCAGGCTTAACTATAAACGCCAGCCAACTTTAGAGGAAGCGGCCGAACATGTAAACCTGAGCCCATTCCACTTTCAGCGCATGTTTAAAGACTGGGCAGGTGTAACGCCCAAGCAGTTTTTGCAATATATTAGTATAGAGCACGCCAAAAATATACTGAAAGATAAACAGGCATCCTTGTTTGATACCGCCTACGAAACCGGCCTATCCGGCACCGGCCGGTTGCATGATCTTTTCGTAAAAATTGAAGGCATGACGCCCGGCGAATACAAAAACGGAGGCGAGCTATTGAACATCAACTACAGCTTTGCAGAAAGTCCGTTTGGTACGCTGCTGGTTGCATCAACTCCCAAAGGTATTTGCTATATGGCCTTTGCCGATGAGAGTTATGATGATGCTTTCATCAAACTAAAAAGCATATTCCCTAATGCGGCTTATCAGCAGGTGTTAGACCAGATCCAGCAAAATGCCATCTTTATTTTTACGCAGGATTGGGGCAAGCTGAGCGATATTAAACTTCACTTGAAAGGCACGCCATTCCAAATCAAGGTTTGGGAAACATTGTTGAAAGTGCCTATGGGCGATTTAACCACCTACTCGGGCATCGCCAATCAAATTCAGAACCCCAAAGCTAATAGGGCGGTAGGCTCTGCTGTTGGTGATAATCCCGTTGCCTTCCTGATCCCATGCCACCGGGTTATTAAATCAACCGGCGAGATTGGGCAATACCACTGGGGTAGTCAGCGTAAAAATGCGATGATTGGCTGGGAAGCAGCGAAGAACCTCCTCTAAATCTCCCCTCTCCCTTATTGTCATTGTGAGGAACGAAGCAATCTCGTAGCTGTACAGATCGAATAAACATTGGCGACGAGATTGCCACGCTATCGCAATGACAAAATTTTATCTCAACGATGGTTAAAATTTTAATATCAACAATGAAAAGCATCATAAAGCACATAGAAAAACAAGACTGGCACACCATCAGCAATAATCTTCACGATAAAGGCTACGCTGTTGTAAAAGATATCCTCACTAAAGAAGAATGTGATGAGCTAATAGCAAATTATACGGCGGATATCTATCGTAAAACCGTAGTGATGGAGCGTTACCGCTTCGGCATTGGTGAGTATAAATATTTTAGTTATCCCCTGCCGGAGATCATTACCAACATCAGGGAAACCGTTTATCCGCACCTTGCCAAAGTGGCTAATTTGTGGATGCAGGTATTGAATATTGATAAAAGATTCCCCCTAAAACATGAGGAACTAAAAGCCGGATGCCATGCCGCCGGGCAAACCAAACCGACGGTTTTGATATTAAAATATGGCGAAGGTGGTTTCAATACGCTACATCAGGATCTGTATGGCGATATTTACTTCCCCATGCAGCTCGTGTTATTTTTGAATGAGCCAGGCGGCGATTACACAGGTGGCGAATTTGTGCTCACGGAGCAAATCCCACGGGCACAATCAAAAGCCATTGTATTAAAACCAAAGCGAGGCGATATGCTATTGTTTACCACTAACTTTCGCCCGGTTAAGGGGACTAAGGGTTATTACCGCGTAAATATGAAACATGGTGTGAGCGAAGTGCATACCGGAGAGCGCCATACACTTGGTATAATTTTTCATGATGCAATAAGTTAATGGATTTATTTAACACAGAAACAAGCGCCAATCTTTTACCATTTGATGGCGAGGTAAATTATTATGGCCGGATAATGCAGCCAGCCGAAGCCCACCACTACCTGCAAATTTTGCTCGATACTATCGCCTGGAAAAATGATGAGGCGGTAATTTTCGGAAAGCACATTATCACCAAACGTAAAGCGGCCTGGTATGGCGATGCTATTTATGCCTACACCTACTCCAATACCACCAAACAATCGTTACTGTGGACTAAAGAATTGCTGGAGCTAAAAGCCCTGGTTGAAAAATTGACCGGAACAACCTTTAACTCCTGCCTGTTAAATCTCTACCACAACGGCGATGAAGGCATGGCCTGGCACAGCGATGATGAAAGTTCGTTAGGGCGCAATACCGTTATCGCCTCACTAAGCCTCGGTGCCGAGCGGAAATTTATGCTGAAACATAAAGTTAATAAGCATCCTGTTTCGGTAATGCTGGCCAATGGGAGTTTACTGGTGATGAAAGGCAGCACACAAACCAATTGGCTGCATGCTTTGCCTAAGACTAAAAAAGTAAATACGCCAAGGATTAATTTGACTTTTAGGACAATTGTGGATGCGCCGATAAGGTAGTTTCATGGGGGAAAACCTTACTCCAAAACCTCACTGTTTAATTTATATTCCTTTTCAGGAAATCTATTTGCCTTTTGATGGGTTCTTCAATAACATCTAACAAAAAGGAAAATGAGTAAGCAAGAAAATATAGCAGCACAGCAGCAATTTGGTGAAGCAGTAAACACAGGGAACCTGGAAAAATTAAGAGACCTGGTAGCCGAAGACTGCATTGAACATGATCCTGCGCCTAACCAGGCAGCCGGACCGGAAGGTTATATCCAGTTTTTTACCATGATGCGTACCGCTTTCCCCGATTTTAAATTGGAGGTTGAACAATTAGTAGCCGACGAAGATAATGTGGCTTTTGCCTATACGGCTACCGGTACCCACCAGGGCGATTTTCAAGGGATACCTGCAACCAATATCCGCATTAAAGCCCGTGGATTGCAGATCAGTAAATTTGCCAATGGTAAAATGGTGGAAAGATGGGGAAGCTCTGATGAACTGGGAATATTGAAACAATTGGGGGTTAAAATCTAAATAGGTTAATGTTGTAGTTTGTGTCTTGGTCCACAGGACTCATCTGGAGCGATAGCGAAGGATCTTCTTCGCCAAGCATTAGTGCTATACAGAACGAAGGAGATTTTTCACTCCGTTCAGAATGATAAACAGGTGTAAGAACTAAAAATAAATACAGACTTTTGCTTTAGTAATAAAGCTACATGTATTCTAAAGATCAGGCATCGCAACTTAAACAGGCATTTTGGACAGCCTTTGGGCAGTATATATCCCCGCAACTTTCAGCAGAAGGCCTGAGGGTTAACTGGGTGAATTATAAAACCGGCATCAAGCATTTATATTTCAGGATGCATGCCGATAACCGTATCGCCCGCATCGCTATTGAGATGGCCCATCCGGATGCAGGAATCCAGGAGCTGTTTTTCGAACAGTTTAAAGAGTACAAGAATATCCTGCACAGTGCCCTTGGCGAAGAATGGGACTGGCAACTGCACGCCACTGATGATTATGGCAAAACCATTAGCCGAATCTATAAAGAAATAAGCCCGGTTAATGTGTTTAATAACAACGACTGGCCTCAGCTCATCTCGTTCTTCAAACCCCGAATTATTGCGCTGGATGAATTTTGGAGCGATGCCAAATATGGTTTCGATGCTTTGAAGTAACGCTTAGTGCGCTACCATCACTTCGTTAGGGTCGGGCTTAAAGTGATGTTTGATGTTTCTTCGGCCGATAAATAATACCAGCATGGCCATAATAGATGTGCCCGCCATGATAGCCGCCATAGGCACGGCAGAGTGCGCAGTAAACAAACTGATGCCGAATGAAGCCAGCGCGCCAATGCCCAATTGCAGTGCACCCATTAATGAAGAAGCCGTACCCGCATTGTGCGAAAATGGCGCGATAGACAATGCAGAGGTATTTGGATTGGTAAGCCCCACGCAGCACAGAAATAAAAAGATCATTACAATGGTACCATACATGCCGAACCAGCCCATACTTGCGCCGGCAAAAAACATACAGGCTACAATAACTTCGGCCACAATGGCAAACGGTACTACCTGCTCGCTCTGAAACTTCTTCAACAACAAACTGCTTATTTGGCTCGAGCCGATCAATCCGATGGAAAGGAAGGCGAAAATCCAGCCGTAGGTAGTGCCGCTTACTTTAAAAACATCCATAAAAACTAACGGCGAACCCGATACATAGGCGAACAATCCCGAGAACGCAAAGGCACCCGATATAGCGTAAGTATAAAACTGCGGCTCTACAATTACCGATAAAAAGCTTTTAACAATTGGCCCGGGTTTTAATGAAAAGTCGGGATTGGGTTTATAACTTTCGGGCAGGCTGAAAATTACGGCAATAAGTATCAGTGCAGCAATTGCTGCCAGCAATATAAACACCCATTGCCAGCCGAATGCTGCCGTTACGTAGCCCCCAACAGTTGGCGCCAGCATAGGTGAAGCAGAAATAACCAGCATCAACAGTGCAAATACCTTGGCGTTGTCCTTCGCCGGAAACAGGTCGCGAACCATGGTAACAGAGGCTACCGCCGCCGCACAGCTACCAATAGCTTGTACAAAACGCAGGATGATCAGCGCCTCGATGCTATGCACCAGCAAGCAACCTACCGATGCTACAATGTAAATAACCAAACCAACGTACAGTGGCTTTTTGCGACCGTAGCGATCTAACAATGGCCCGTAGAGTAACTGCCCGGCCGATATCCCGATAAAAAAGCTGGATAACGACAGCGATACCTGCGCCGTTGTAGTGTGCAGATATTTTGCAATAGCCGGGAAACCCGGCAGGTACATATCTATAGAAAATGGGCCCAATGTAGCCAGGGTACCCAGTATGAGTATCAGAAAAAAGTAACGCTGCTTAGTCATGTATACGGTGCAATCAAATTGAGCACAAAGATCAACTATTACTATCAGCCAATTGTTAGCTGATAGTAATAGTTGCAATACAATTAGCTATAAATAAGCAGCGGTAAGCCGGGAATTATTCTGAAGCTTCTTCGCCTTTTTCGCCCAGCTCAACAATATCGCCTTTCTGGAAAAGGATGGCTTTTAGGGTGGTGCGCCAAACATCTTTCTTGCGCAGCAGAAACTCCAGGTCCATACCGAAGTGTTTAAACTCTTCGTGCTGGGCGTTTTGCATAATGGCTTTGGCATCTTTGTCTTGCTCAACGGCAATGCGCTGCTCGTACCAGCTAATGGCTTCGGCTTCTTCGCAAAGCGAGGTAATCATGCGGGCAAAGGTGCGGGTTTCTTGTGATAGCTCTTCTGGTGGTTCGTGGTATTGATCAAATGACATAATTGTATTTTATTTTGATAAATGCCAATGGAGATAATTTTGTTTGATGAGACTTTAATCAAGATTCAGTCTAATAAAAAAGCCTTCGGTGTTTATTCCGAAGGCTCTTTGGGAATTGACTGTTTTCTACTGCTTTTAAATTATACCCCTTATGAAAGCAAGTGCGTTAGCAATGCCGGTGCTTTCCCCTAAAATACTACATGTGCCCACATGTTTGAACCACCTCAGTTTCTACCCCTTATTAGCGTTGGTAGTATTAGCAATGTCGCTGCATTCCCCTTGTAGGGGAAAACTACTGCAAGTGCTATTTGCAAAAACGTTCATAAGGGGTATAATTTATGCAGATCAGACTTGTGAGTATACGCACTCCCAAGGGAGGGGAGCACACGCCTCTTTACTCTCCCCAAACCAAAGTACTCGCACCTAATATGGCAGCATCTGCAAAGCGTAATTCGCTAAATAAAAGCTGAACCTGGTCTTTAAAAGTAACCAGCAAATGCTCTTCCATTGCTTTCTTGGTGGGTTCCATCAGGAGGTCGCCGGCTTGTATTACGCCGCCAAATAATACGATGGCTTCGGGCGATGAAAACATCACGAAATTGGATAAGGCTTCGCCCAAAATCTGGCCGGTAAATTCGTATACTTTTTTGGCAACAGCATCGCCTTTAGTAGCGCATTCGTATACTATTTTCGAGGTAATATCTTTATCGTCATAGTTTTTAAGCAGTGTATCTTCTTTGGCATCTTTCTTCATTTCAACCGCAGTAATTGCTATACCCGTGGCCGAGCAGTAAGACTCTAAAGTGCCTTTTAACCCGGTAGACCAATGCAAACGACCACCCGGACGAATTACTGTATGCCCCAGTTCGCCGGCATTACCCTTATCGCCATATAACAGCCCACCGTTAACCACAATACCGCTGCCTACGCCCGTGCCCAGGGTTATCATAATAAAGTCTTTCATGCCTTTGGCCGCACCGAAGTTCAGTTCGCCCAGGGCTGCAGCTTTAGCATCGTTATTTAAAACGCAAGGCAGCTTAAACTTTTTAGAAATGAGCTTGGCAATCGGCACAATTCCTTTCCAGTGCAGGTTGGGTGCATTTTCTATACAGCCTGTAAAATGGTTGCCGTTTGGTGCACCTACACCAATGCCTTTCATCCTGCCAACACCTCCGGCTTTATCAATTAAAATTTTTACATTAT
>CAHJXH010000147.1 GCA_903644075.1 Sphingobacteriaceae bacterium
TTGTCATTGCGAGGTACGAAGCAATCGCGAACTGTACAGAGCGACTCTGTATATAGGGGATTGCTTCGTACCTCGCAATGACGGGCTGGATAACATAAACAAACATGGCAGGACTGAGCACACGACACTTGTTAGGTATTAAAGATTTAAACGCGGCTGATATACAGCTAATATTTGAAACTGCAGATACATTTAAATCGGTTTTAAACCGGCCTATTAAAAAAGTGCCTTCGCTGCGCGATGTAACCATCGCTAATATATTTTTCGAGAACTCTACCCGTACCCGACTATCATTTGAGTTGGCCGAACGCAGGTTATCTGCCGATGTGGTAAACTTTGCAGCTTCTTCGTCATCGGTTAGCAAGGGAGAAACCCTGATTGATACCGTGAACAACATCCTGGCCATGAAGGTTGATCTGGTAGTAATGCGCCACCCCTATGCAGGTGCAGGCGTATTTTTATCAAAACACGTAAAAGCCCAAATTGTAAACGCCGGTGATGGCGCGCATGAGCACCCTACCCAGGCATTATTGGATGCTTTCTCTATCCGCGAAAAATACGGTGATGTAGCCGGGAAAAAAGTCGTGATTGTGGGCGATATCCTTCACTCGCGCGTAGCGTTATCTAATATATTATGCCTGAAACAGTTAGGTGCCGAAGTGATGGTTTGCGGGCCAACAACGCTGATCCCCAAATTTATTGGTTCATTAGGCGTACTGGTTGAGCATAACCTTGTGAAGGCGCTAAACTGGTGCGATGTGGCCAATATGCTGCGCATACAGTTAGAAAGACAAGATATTAAGTATTTCCCCTCACTGCGGGAATATACCATGTTATACGGCTTAAATAAGCAAATACTGGATGGCCTGGATAAAGAGATCACCGTAATGCACCCCGGCCCTATTAACAGAGGTGTGGAAATCACCAGCGACGTAGCCGACAGCAAACAATCTATTATATTAGATCAGGTAGAGAACGGCGTTGCTATTCGTATGGCGGTGTTGTATTTACTGGCAGGGCAGGCGTAAGCACACCCCCCCAGCCCCCTAAAGGGGGAGCTTTTGATAAGCTATCTTTATAAAAAAGAAAGTCCCGCTTGGTAACCAAACGGGACTTTCTTTTTTATACTATTTTGCTCCCCCTTAGGGGGCTGGGGGGCTATTCGTCGCCGCCTTTTTCGTCGTCTTTGGTGGCTGGCTTATCTCTAAGCGGCATGCCATCTCTAATTTCGTCGGTAGCTTTAGTCAGGATCTTATCACCTGCTGTAAGGCCTTTACCAAATATTTCAATCTGGCCGCTGCCATCTTCCAGTCCTGGTTTAACATCAATCCATTTGGCATGGTGATCTTCAACCTTAACAATAAATACTTTCTCGGTTGAATGTACCACGGCCGCTTTAGGAACTATAAAGCTGCTATCGCGTGATGGAAGTGGAACGTTTACTTCGGCACTCATACCCGGTAAAAGTTTTTTGCTTTTGTTATAAACATCCATCTCTAAATGCTCAGAACGTAAACGGGCATCCAATGCACCCGATAAGCGTACCACCTTAGCATTAAAGGTTTCGTTCGGTAATGAGCGTACAGTAAATGACACCTCATCTTTATTGCTTAAACCACCGGTATATGCCTCTGGGATAGATACAATTAAACGCATTTTACTTTGTTGCTGTAATACCAAAACCGGCTGGGCCGATCCGGTACCACTTGGGCCAACATAAGCGCCAATGTTTACGTTACGTGAAGTAATTACGCCATCAAACGGTGCGCGGATAACTAAATACTCGAGGTTAGCACTAATCTGTTTGTAGAATGATTTAGCGGCTTCAATGTTAGCATAATCAGCATCCTTTTTTGCAGCTGCCTGGTCTACATCATTTTGGGCAATGGTACCCGGAGTTTTAGCGGTATTAACCAAACGATCATAGTTTGATTTACTTGCCGCATAAGCCGCCGTTTGTTGCGCAATACGTGCCTTTGCTTCGGCAAGCTGAGAATTAATCTCCGGTGCATCAAGTGTCATTAACACCTGGCCTGTATGCACTTCAGAACCCACATCCACTTTTAAATCCTTTACGTAGCTGCTTACTTTGGCATAAAGGTCAACCTGTTGATACGGGGCTAATTCACCTGGTACCTGGATGTTTGATGTTAGCTTGCCTTTCTGCAAACCAATGGTTTCTACAACCGGGTTATCAACCGCCTGCTCCTGTTGCTCGGCAGCCTGGTCCTCTTTTTCTTTTTCCTTTTTATCGCCACAACTGCTTAAAGTTAAGCTGCATGCTATCAAAGCCACCAAAGCTGTTGATAATTTAACCGGCATTTTTAACGTTATAGATTTCATTTTATATTTTTTGCTGATATGTATCAGGGACTAATTCTGTTAATTATTGTAATTCTATTAAATGCTGATCGTTACCTCCTTCGTGGCTGTGTTTCAACGGCACGTAGAATTTGCTGTCTTTATCTTCCGGATCTAATGATACAGAATCTGTAGTAGCGTTACCTTGTACCCATGCAAATATTAATGGCAATACAAGCAGCGCCGCAAATGTTGAGGCAAACAAACCACCAATAACCGCACGGCCCAGTGGCGATGTTTGATCACCACCTTCACCCAAGCCGGATGCCATCGGGATCATACCCACCATCA
Organism: Sphingobacteriaceae bacterium; assembly: GCA_903644075.1. Classification (GTDB taxonomy): domain Bacteria; phylum Bacteroidota; class Bacteroidia; order Sphingobacteriales; family Sphingobacteriaceae; genus Mucilaginibacter. The sequence goes on from CAHJXH010000147.1 coordinate 2,653, forward strand.
TGGCCAAACTGGTCATCAGGATTGGTCTTAAACGAAGGGTAGCAGCTTCGCGGGCAGCTTTAAGCGCATTACCGTTAAGCTTACGAATTTCTTCAGCATTTGATATTAACAGTACCGAGTTGGAGATAGATACCCCCACCGACATGATCATACCCATGTACGATTGTAAGTTAAGTGTTGAACCTGTTATTTTAACCAGCAATAATGAACCAAATAATACCGCCGGCACTGTAGACAATACAACCAACGCCACTTTAAACGATTGGAAGTTGGCAGTAAGCATCAGGAATATCACAATAATAGCTACCAATAAACCACCCTGTAAGCTTCCTAAGGTCTCATCAAGTGTTTGGGTTAAACCGCGTGGCTCAACTCTTAAACCACGTGGCAGCTGGCCTAATGATTTAATTACTTTCTGCACATCGTCTGCAGCAGTACCTAAATCTTTTTTGTTAAGGTTGGCAGTTACAGTAACCATCGGAATGGCACCGATATCGTCATCCTCGCCAAAGGTAGTACCCATCTTAATATCGGCCACATCACCTAATACCGGGCGTGGTTGATTAGCCATAATAGGGATCTCTTTGATAGCGTTGATATCCGACATTTGATACTCTGGTACCTCTACCTGCACATTATAGCTCAAACCTACTTTCTCATCCAGCCAAACGTTTTTGTCTGTAAACCTTGATGATGATGTAGCTGCGATTAACGAACGGGATACGTCGCCAAGAGTTAAGCCTAATTGTGCAGCACGTACACGATCGATGTTGATATTGATAGCCGGATATTTTACCGCCTGACCAATCTGCACATCGCGCATGTAATCAAGCTTTTTCAGTTTCTCGAGCACTTTATAGGCATAAACAATATTTTGCTTTTTGTTTTTACCCATAATGGCTATCTCTACTGGTGTAGGTGAACCCTGACTCAAAATTTTATCAGTTAAGTCGATAGGCTCAAATGAAAGTTTAACATTAGGCTGCTCTTTCGCCATACGCGCTCTAAATTTCTCTTTAAAGTCGTCCAGGTTTACTTTATAGTCCTCTGCCAGGTTAACTTGTAGTACAGCTTCTTGCGGGCCAGCCATAAACAAGTAGATAGGGCTTGTTGAAAACGATGAAGGGTGCTGACCGATCATGGCTGAGGTTACCTGGATATTTTTGCGACCCACCATGTCATTCAACATGTGCAATGTTTTAATAACAACTGCTTCGGTACGCTCTAAACGTGTACCATCTGGTGCACGCAACCTCACCTGGAAGGTGCCGGAGTTTACTTTAGGTAACACGTCGCGACCGGTGATGCTCAAAATAAAATATGCCGCGCCCAAAGCACCAACTATATATACAATGGAGATTAGTTTACGAGTTTTTAACATCCTATCCATTAAGGCAAGATATTTAACCCTGAACTTATCGAAACCACCACCCTTTTTGGCATGCTCTTCCATCTGATGCAGCTCTTGCTCTTTTTGAGCAGCTTTATCGCCTTCATCTTCCATGGCATAGTCGGCTCTTTCGTGCTTATTAACCATTATCCAGTTGGCCATTACGGGTACAAATGTTTGTGCCAGCAGGTATGAAGTGATCATGGAGAAACCGATAGCCAATGCCAATGGTAAGAATAATGCACCCGGGATACCCGTCATGGTGAAGGCCGGTGCAAACACCGCCAGGATACAAAACAGGATCAGCAATTTAGGGAACGCAATTTCCTTACACGCATCCCAAATGGCCAGGGCCTTGGGTTTACCCATATCAAAGTGTTGGTGAATATTCTCGATCGTTACCGTGGATTCATCTACCAGTACACCAATAGCCAGCGACAGTCCGCTTAGCGTCATGATGTTGATAGTTTGATGGAACAATGACAGGAATAAGATACCAGATACAAGGGAAGTAGGGATGGTTAAAATTACAATAAGTGCCCCTCTCCGGTCTCCCAAAAACAGTAAAACCATTAAACCGGTGAGTATGGCACCTATTGTACCTTCTTCGGCCAAACTCTTAACCGCATTAATTACATATACAGATTGGTCAAACTCGTAAGATAGTTTAACGTCTTCTGGCAACAAAGCCTGGAAACGAGGGATCGCTTTCTTTAAGTTTTGAACCACTTCCCAGGTTGATGCATCTGCTGATTTTGTGATTGGCAGGTATACCGAACGTTTACCGTTAATTAAGGCATAACTGCTGGTGATATCCGCACCATCTTCAACCGTACCCACATCGCGTAAAAACACAGTCTGGATACCATTACGATAGATTGGAATATTACCAAACTCAGGAATTTTTTTGATGGATGTATTAGCAGGCGTTACATAGTTGTAATCGCCTATACGTACGTTACCTGCCGGTGTATTTTGGTTATTATCACGAATGGCAGCCACTATCTGATCGGGCGTTAAGTTGTGCGAACGTAATAGTTCGGGGTCAACCTTAACAACCACAGTACGGGTGTTACCACCAAACGGTGCCGGAGCAACCAGACCAGGGATTGAAGTAAATGACGAACGAACATAGATGTTGGCCAAATCCAGCAACTCGTTATTGGTACGGGTTGGGCTGCTTAATACTAACTGGCCAACCGGCAGGGTAGAAGCATCGAAACGGAGAATGAAGGGCGGCTGTGTTCCCGGCGGGAAGATAGCCTGGGCCCTGTTGGTATAAGCCGTGACCTCCGCCGCGGCTTGTGCCATATTAGTTCCCTGATAGAAAGTTAATTTTATTAATGTTAAACCACTGATGTTACGTGTTTCGATACTTTTTACACCAGATACATATAAGAGTAAGTTTACGTATTGTTTACCAAAGTATGATTCCATCTGATCGGCAGTGTAACCACCAAACGGATGCGAAACGTAGATTACCGGAAGGTTAAGATCCGGGAAAATGTCGATCTTGATACTGCGTATAGCATTGATACCGAAGAAAAACAATCCGGCAACAATAACCAATACAGTAATTGGCCTTTGCAAAGCGCCTTTTATCATTCCCATCTTTATATTATTGTAAGTTGTTTATAAATATTCCAAAATCACCTGCTGCGGCTGCTTTCAACAATACCGCCTGCCATACGTTGTTGTAAGCAATATCGCGGTCAATTTGCGCACGGTTTAAGTTGAACAATGCTGTAGTAAAATCAACAATGCTCGATAAACCGTTACGATAAAGTGCTCCTTTTTGTGTGTAAGCATCACTTGCAGCTTTAACTTCTATCGGTGCCTCACGATAATTTTTCAATGAGTTATCGATACGTGTTTCGGCTAATGCCTGTTGTGCAACCAATTGCTGGCTGATCAGGTCGTAATCGTCTTTGTATTGCAGCGATGTATATCTCTGCGACTTAACCTGGTAATGCACCCTGAATAAACTGGTAAAGTTCCAGTTTACGCCGATACCAATCAGGTAGTTATAACGGGTTGGGTCAACGCCAGAACCGTAGTTATCATTATAAATATTAGGTGCAGCTGCAGTTACACCCGGCGAAAAGCCAGATCCCCTGCCTTGAAAAGTACCAAAGAAGCTGAACGTTGGCATAGCCATTTTGCTCAGGTACTTGGCTTGTTGGTCGCTTACATTAACACGGCTTTGGTAGAATTGCAATAACGGGTGGTTTTGCAATGATACTGTTGAGGCTGCATCTGTGGTAGCAGGTACACCGGTTACAAAGGCACTATCCAACAAAAACTGCTGTGGCGTTACACCAAGATATTGCACCAGTTGGCTGTTACGATCTTGTGCGGCTTGCTGTGCATTGGTTAAGGCAATGCGTGCATTAGAAACTTCAGAGTTGGCCAGTGATGAATCAACCCCGGGGTTTAAGCCATTTGTTACACGGGCAACCACTACACGGCGTAGCTCGAGCGCGCGGCTAAGGTTGTCGTTTTGCGATTTAACAATACGTTGTGCTGCCAGTAAATCTAAATAAGCAGCTGCTACACGTACTTTGTGTTGAAACAGCTCCTGGTTAAGGTCATTCTGGTTTTGAGATACAATGTTCTTCTGAACATTCACTCTTTCAACAGCGCGGCCAAAAGCAAAGAAATCCCAATCAACGTTGGTCAAATACAATGCACCGAAAGCTGCGTTCCAGTTTTGAGAACTCAGTGCCGGGCCTGACGAAGCAACAGCTCCTCCGCGGTAACCATAAACCGGGCCGTTAGTACCATTAATAGTACCATAGTCTTGCTGACCAGAGAAGTTTAAATTTGGAAGATACTCGGTACGGCTTTCAGACAGAGAAGCTTTTGAAGCATTGAGCTGGTTGGCTTTTGCTTTAATGGCCGGATAGTTCTCCAAACCAATTCTTTCTGCATCCTTCATACTCAGCGTTTGCTGGGCATATCCGTTTACCGTAGAGAAACTAATAAAAATCGACGTGATGCCGTAAAATGCAATTTTATTAAACATGGGGTAACGTATATGAGATGGGGCAAATTTAACCGTTACTGCCTTTGCTTTTTGTAATAAACCTGTTTCGTAAGCAGTTTTATTACAATATTATTGTCAAAATAAGACGTAAAAAGTCATAATTTCAGAAACACATACTTTTAAGTCAGCGAAATTCGGCCACTATGATAATTTATATCATAAAAGTTAAAAACTTACAGGTCAGTTAAAATACTTTCAGCTGCATTTTTACCGCTTGTAAGGGCAGCTTCAACAGTCCCCATCGATGGTCCTTGATACAAATATTCTCCTGCAAAATACAAAGTTTTTTTAACAGGGAAGCTTAATACAGAGCGGGATTGTGCAGAAGTTACTGTATCATAAGCATAAGAGCCACGTGTATAAGGGTCGGCAGTCCAATTTACAATGTGCCGGGCAATCAATCTGGTTTTCAATTCGTCGATACTTATATTGAATATGTTTGACAATGAAACAATCGCCATGTTAAACAATTCATCTTCTGAGGCATGTTCCAAAGCCTTTGCCGGGCCACCACCCAACCAGCCTGTAAGTACAGGTTCATGCTGCGGAGATTGGGTCCACCAAGTTGGTACTTTTTCTTCGGAAAGCAAAAAGGTCATACTACTTGTATCCTGTCCACGTGCATGTTCCCAGAAAGGCTCATCGAACCTTAATAATATTTTTATAATAGCACCAAAACCTATCTGCTGTAAGGCATTATAATGCGCAGGTATTTCGGGCTGAAAACTAATGTGGCTATTATGCTCCGGCGATAGCTGCAAAATACCAAGAGGCAGCGCAAGCAATACTTTTCCTGCCTCGTAAGTATCTCCGGTTAGGGTAATCACTTTAACCGGACTACGGCTCCAGTCTATAGCCTTTACAGGGGCATTAAGATAAATCTTATTACCCGAGGCTTTGATATTATTAACCAAATAATCAATCATACGGCAATATCCGCCCTCTACCCGGTGTTGTGCGCCGTCATCTTCGTTTTGCCATTCTTCGCGCAGGGCAAAGGCGCTGGCTTTATCCGGATCGGCGGTATCATAGCCTGACACAAACCTTAGCACCGATTTCTTCAATGATCCATATTTCTCATCCGGGAAGTATTCATTCAGGAAATTGCTGATGCTGGTATCATGTTTCAATTTTTTGAGATTCTCCATCAGCATATCCCAGCCTTCCATCTGTTCTTCATCAGCAGAAAACTGACCATTTTTATAATGCCACATTTCCCCACCAGCATGGCTATAACCAATCTTGGCCTCATCGAGCAAAGCCAGGGTTACCGGTAAATCGCCATGTACAAACTCAGCGCCTAATTCGGCTCCTTTAAAAAATGAGGCATCGTCAATAGAATGAATCCGCCCACCTGTCCGGCCGCGCGCCTCTAGTACAGTAACTTTTTTACCCGCTTTAGCTAATAACCGTGCCGCCATTAAGCCGGCTGCACCGGCACCTATTATGATAACGTCCATATTTTTAGAATCAAGAATCGAGAGTCAGGAATCAAGACAGCCAACAGTATCAGAAGCAAGAGTCAAGAAACAAGAACCAAGATACTTCATTTTTGCAGACAACCGACAACTGATAATCGACAACAGAATATAAATAAAAAGCCGCCTCAAAAGTTTTTGAGACGGCCGGTTTTAGAGAGATTTGATTGAGCTTCTTTATTATTTTGCAGCCAAAGGTGCACTTAATGTTTGTTTGTCGATGTTCCAGCCTTCTATCAGGATACTTGGTGTGGCGGAACCTAGTTTAGCAACCGGAGCGCTTACAGTTACCGTAATGCTCTCGTGCGGGGCCAGCGTAAAGTAATTGGCACTCCAGTAGCTCGGCATTACTTCTTCGCCGTTCTTCATCAGCTGCGGGCGCACGAAGAATGCGATCTGCGATGTGTTGTTGCTTAATTGCACAGTCCACTTGTTTTCGCTGGTGCCTTTGGTTCCTTTTAATACCTTAGCCACAACTTGTGTACGCTTCATTTTGTTAAAGGATGTAAAGTCGTTGTCAGGTGCCATCCAGTACACGTTGTGCGATATTACTTTACCAGCAGTGTTCTTCAAATTCAACACTACATAGCTTACGCCTTTAATAGATGATAAAGCTTCTTTTAATTTGATGACAGACTGTGTGCCTTCCTTCGCCAAACCTAAATTATCCAGGTGGACTGATTTCAGCAGTTTAGTATCAACCGTATAAATAGCAGCATCGGCACTTAAACTGCCTGTCGCGTGATGTGTACGGTTAATAATAGCCACCGTAGAATCATTTTGATTAAACTGGATATGCAATGGCTCAACAGCATTTTGCATAGCATAGTAACCGGCATTAGGCTCCAGGTACCAATCGTAGATCTGCCAGATTACGCTTGGGAAAGCTGCATTCAACTTCCAAAGCATTACACCACCTGTTTGGGTTAGTTTTGATCCTGCGGCTTCAAAGATACCTTGATAACCCACCCAATTCATTAGCTGCATTTTGTCTGAGAACTCTACGATGTCAGTTGGCTGGCCGTAGCGTTTAGCCATTATTTTATAATACTCATCATACTTACCTGCGCCTGTAGCGGCATCATGGTATCCCCAGCTGTTGTTAAGCGGGAAAGGCAGGCTTTTGTCCCAGGTTAGGTTGGTGATAATTTTTGGTAATGTTGTATATGGTGGCTGCGATGGTATGCCGGTTTCATCCTTAAATACCCAATCGTGCTGCAGGTCTGCCAGTTTGTAATATTCTTTAGGGTCTTTCCAATCGTAAGGGCCACCGCTGTAAACACCGGCATCCAGGTTATCAGGCCATGATTTATCCCAATCCTCAGGCAAATGTGCGTGGCCGGATGAGCATGGTATAAACGGACGGGTACCGTCCAAGGCAATTACGTTGTTACGCATGGCGTAATAAAGTTCTTTACGGGCGTGGCCTTCGTTACCACCAGTCCAAACCAGCAAGCTTGGGTGGTTACGTACACGGAGTATTGTACTGATTACGTTTTTAATAAATACATTCCCTTCCAGCGGATAATCTGGTGAACCTTTAAATTCACCCTGTGTATCGCCTGTGATCCAGAAATCAGACCATACCATTTGTCCGTATTTATCAGCTGCGTTCCAGAAAGCATCGCCCGGTGTAACACCACCACCCCAGATACGCACCAGGTTTACGTTGGCATTCCGGCATAAATGCATCTCATAATCATAACGGGCCGAATCGCGGTTCAGCATCATATCCGGCACCCATGCACCACCGTTAAGGTGTACACGCTGGCCATTCACGTAAAATTCGCGACGCACAAAACCATTTACTGTTGATGCTTTTGAACCCACAGTACGGATACCAAAGATGAAAGTAGTATCATCGGCCATACCTTTTTCATCGGCATATTGCAAACGGATACGGTAAAGGTTTGGCTTACCATAACCATTCGGCCACCATAAATGTGGTTGATGAATTAATAACTGGCTGATCTTATCGGCATTCAAGGCTACATCTGTACCATCTGCACCCACCTTTACAGCTTGCGAAAACTGGATAGCAGCACCGGTAAAGTTCTCCGGTTTAATGCTCACGGTTAATTTACCATTGGCAGATACGCCGCTATGGTTAGCCAGCTTAAGGCTTAATGAAAGTTTAGCCACACTGGTATCAGGCAGTTTAGGTAAATCGGTAACCAATTTGGGTTGACTGATAGTTACACCACCCGTAGTACGCAGAAACACTGGTTGCCAAATGCCCATGTTACGATCGCGCACTGGTGGGATCCAGTCCCAGCCTGCAGAACATAGCATGGTTACGTTTTTGCCGATATCCCCGGTTGGGCCACCGTTCAGGTAGAATGGGCCCATTGCTTCCAGTTGTTCTTTATCAGGGAAGCCAGGGTTATCTAACGGATATATTTTAACGGCCAATACGTTTTCGCCACCTGCGTTTACGTGTTTGCTAATATCTAAGCTGTATTCGGCAAACATACCGGCCATTTGAGTCGAGTCGGCAATTTGTTTACCATTAACCCAAACCGCAGCGCGGTAGTTAATACCTTTAAATATTAACTGAAATGTGCGGCCTTTATCAGCAGCAGCCACTTTAAAAGTGGTGCGGTACCAATAAGGTTTCTTCCATGGGTTTTCGCCTGCCAGGTGGCTGTATTTGGCCAGGTCATACTCTTTATTAAACTCATCCGATGCATCGGGGATCAGCATGTTGTTCAGTCCCAAATACGGGTCGGGATAAACTTTATTGGCTACCAAACCTGTAAGCACAGTTGACGGTACCTTTACCGGCATCCAGTAAACCTTCGAATGGTATTTAGGATTAGAAACCTCAGCACCAGATTCGCCGATCAGCGACGACGACTGTAGTTGGAAATCCGTCAGTTTAACCTGTTTAACAGGGCTATTCTGTGCCAATAATGTACAAGGCAACAAGCACACTGCAACAAGGCTTCCTATGGTTGAAAGAAAACTCTTCTTCATTGAATATCTATTTATAGCAAAACTACATAACATCGGCGCGGATGCTGTTATATTGATTTACCCTTTTATGATATAATTCCGTTATTAAAAGCTTTTTAATGCTTTTTCGTATTGTTTTTCAGGATGATGATCGGTTCAAAATTGTCCCACTGAGGCTGAAAGCCTTTTTGATTAAGCAATCCTCTTTGCCCTATCGAGAAATTACCTAATATAATATCCGGGCTTCCGTTGCCATCAACATCGTTTACATCCATGCTAATCCAGCGGCCATACTTTTCAACCGGGATCTGGTGTGCGATATAACTATTCGGCGTGGTTTGCTCCAGGTAAGTAAAACCTTCTTCGGGGTGATATTTAAAATCACTGAAGAACCCTATAGCGGCAATTCCTAAATTACCGTCGCCCTTAAAGTCGGCAGCCATAGCTTTGGTACAACCGTCCATATGGTAAAAATAGGTTTGCTTAAACTTCCAGTCCCCCACATTCGTGAAGATATATACACCGTGGTAAGGTTTCAAAACCTTAGAATAATCACTGTTATCACCGCAGGTATATAAAATATCCAACTTGCCATCATGGTTAAAATCAACCAGCTGAAAACTGCTCGAACCATATATCGGCGGGAAACGCAGTATGGTTTTAACATCAAAGCCACCTTTGTGATTGTTCAGAAACATGCGGATGCCTTCATCGTTCTGTGCAAACA
>CAHJXH010000148.1 GCA_903644075.1 Sphingobacteriaceae bacterium
ACTGGCCAAACGTTATAAAGATGAAGAACCTGTATTGAAAGCATACCTTGCCAATACCATCCAAAACCCGGCTTATTTTAACAATGCTTATCAATACGTTTATGAGTATTTACCTAAAAAAGCACAGCACCATGTAGAAGGGTTGAATTTGTATTATAACTGCCTGTCTAACGATGCCGTATCCTATCCCAATGGCTTGTTTTTTAGCCTGCTCTCGGTTATTGATAATGCCAAAGCTAAAACAGGCACCTTAGAAGCTCACGAACTGCATCACCGTTTAAGGCCTAACCTTGATTTCGACAGTACTAAGGTAAGCAATGCGCAGGCAGATGGCATAGTTTGGGCTGTTACGGTTATCCCCAATGAGGGAATTGCTGATATGATTGATAAGCCCGGTGATTACAGAATAGATACAGCCGGTATTAAAGAGTGGCTGCTCGACCCGGCACCTGCCACTTTAAAATCGCTGGATTCGTGCATGCAATTAATGGCTGAAAATAAAACTGCAGGGTTGGTAAAGATCAGGTATTACAGAAATATGCTTAAGAGCACGGTAGGGCATATGCCCGGTTTTTACATGGCACGTGTGTTGGTAAAAAATGGGTACAAAAAGCAGATGGTTAATGAATCGAATGATCCGTTCCGGTTCTTCTTCATCTACAACAAGGCCGCGAAAAAAGATGAAGATCATCCTTATGTGTTTTCAGAAGCAAGTATGAGCTATTTGAAAGAGCTGCGAAAAACGCTGAATTAAAATGGTAAGCCAATGATGAAAATGAGACTGGAAACGGTCTCATTTTTTGTGTGTAAATAAATAAGTTCCCGGTTAAGTTTTTTGCCAAGGCTGTTAACGTAATGTTAAAGTCACAAAAAACTTAATATCATATTACTTTTCTGTAGCTATAATACTTAAACAATTGATATTTAACTATTTATTAACGCGTAATGATAGAACTTTTGAAAGAAAATCGTGATAATTGTTAAAGTATTTCCCGAATGATAAACAAGTAATGTATTAACCTGTTATAATTGCATTATCAAGCTTAAAAAATGGCATTCAACGCGATTTTGTACACCGTACAGCTTAAATATCTACACTAATAATTAAATTTTTAGTATTATAAAATACATCTGCAAAATGAATAAACAGCCCTTTACTGAAATTGACGAACTGAGTGTAAACACCATTCGCGTACTGTCGATAGACATGGTTCAAGAAGCTAACTCTGGTCACCCCGGTTTACCTTTAGGTGCAGCGCCTATGGCTTACGTATTATGGAGCCGCTTTTTGCGCTTCAACCCTAAAGAACCAAAATGGCCAAACCGCGATCGCTTTGTATTATCGGCAGGCCATGGCTCAGCATTATTATATAGCTTATTGCATTTGTATGGCTACGACCTGCCAATGGACGAATTGAAAAAATTCAGACAATTGGGTTCTAAAACCCCTGGTCACCCAGAGTCAACACACACACCGGGTATCGAAGTTACCACTGGCCCATTGGGTCAAGGCTTTGGTAATGGGGTTGGTATGGCTATGGCTCACGAGTTTTTAGCTACTAAATATAACCGCGACGGTCACGATTTAATTGACCATTATGTGTACAGCATTGTAAGTGATGGTGATTTAATGGAAGGTGTTGCTTCTGAAGCTGCCTCATTAGCCGGTCACTTAAAATTGGGTCGTTTAATCTATTTATATGATGATAACTCGATCTCGTTAGATGGTGCAACCGAATTTGCATTTACCGAAGACAGAGAAGCCCGCTTTAAAGCATACGGCTGGCATACGATAACTGTTGAAGATGGCACCGATTTAGCCGCTATTGAGCAAGCTATTTTAGATGCACAGGCAGTTACAGATAAACCGAGTTTAATTTCTGTTAAAACCATTATTGGTTACGGAAGCCCGCAACAGGGTACTAATAAAGTACATGGTAGCGCTTTAGGCGTAGATAACCTGAAAAAGACCAAAGAATTTTTAGGATTCGATCCGGAGAAAACCTTCGTTGTACCTGCCGAGGTTAAAGATTTCTTGCTGGAGCCGGGCAAAAAAGGCGCTGAACTGCAAGCTGCCTGGAACGAAAACTTTGATACTTACGCTAAGTCATTCGCCAAAGAAGCCAAAGAATTTACAACCAGCGAAGATGGTAAATTACCTGAAGGCTGGGATGCCAACATGCCAACCTTTAATGTAGGTGATCAGTTAGCCACACGTCAGGCATCTGGTAAAGCTTTAGATGCTTTACGTACCAGTATCCCTTGGTTAATAGGTGGTGCAGCAGATTTGGCCAGCTCTAACGAAACGCCGGGTAAAGCAGAAGATAGCTTTCAGCCGGGCAAATTCTATAATCGTAACATTTGGTTCGGTGTGCGCGAGCATGGTATGGGGGCTATCCTAAACGGTATGGCATCATACGGCGGTACCCGTGTTTACGGCGCTACTTTCTTAACTTTCTCAGATTATATGCGCGGATCAATCCGCCTGGCTGCTTTAACTAAAGCGCCGGTTACCTATATATTCACTCACGATAGTGTTGCTTTGGGCGAAGATGGCCCAACCCACCAACCGGTTGAGCATGTTTCATCACTGCGTATGTTGCCCAACTTAACCGTACTTCGCCCGGCTGATGCTTACGAAACTGTTGAGTCATGGAAAATTGCCATGAGCCGTTTAAAAGGTCCTGTAGCATTGATCTTATCCCGTCAAAAACTTCCTGTAATCGATCAGCAGAAATATGCACCTGCTGCCGGTAACGTACAAAAAGGTGGTTACATCCTGAGCGATTCTAAAGGCGCGCCGGATATTATCCTGATTGCAACCGGTTCTGAAGTTCATTTAATTTTAGACACCCAGGCTAAACTGGCGGAAGAAGGTATCAATGCACGTGTGGTAAGCTTACCATCTTTCGAACTGTTTAATCAACAAGATCAGGCTTACCGCGATTCGGTTCTTCCTCCAAACCAACACAAACGTTTAGGTGTTGAGGCTGGTGTTACCCTGCCTTGGTACAAATATGTTACCGCTGAAGGTGATGTTTTAGGTATCGATACTTTCGGCGAAAGCGGCGAGGGGATGGCTGTTTTAGAGCACTTCGGCTTTACTGTTGATAATGTTTACAAACGTGCTAAAGCACTTTTAAGCAAATAAGCCATGACAATAGGTATTGCAGCAGACCATGCCGGTTTTGAGCAAAAAGGGGAGTTGTTAAAACTCCTTACCGATGCCGGTTATGAGGTTAAAGATTTCGGCGCCTACAGCTACGAGTCGACAGATGATTACCCTGATGTTGTACTCCCGCTGGCAGAAGCCGTGTCGAAAGGTGAGATCACTAAAGGCATTGCCGTTTGCGGCAGTGGCGTAGGTGTATCCGTAGCCGCTAACAAGGTTCCCGGTGTACGCGCAGCTTTGGTTATGGAAACCTACTCGGGCCACCAGGGCGTTGAGCATGATGATATGAACCTGCTTTGCTTAGGCGGCAGGGTTATTGGCGTAGTGCTGATGTGGGAAATAATACAAGCGTATTTGAAAGCCAAATACGATGGGGGCGAGCGTTTTCAACGCCGCTTAGATAAAGTAATAGCAATAGAAAATAAATACATAAAACCATGAAAAATCCGTTAGCACAGATCCCGGACTTTGGCCAGAGCATTTGGCTCGACTATATAAGAAAATCATTTATTGAATCAGGAGAGTTAAAAAAACTGATTGATAATGATGACCTGAGAGGGGTAACCTCTAACCCGGCAATTTTTGAAGAAGCCATTGCGCACAGCGATGACTATAATGATATCATTAACGATCTGGCCAGAACAGACCTATCGACCGAAGATATCTTTTTAAAACTGGCTATAGCAGACGTTCAGGCTGCGGCCGACCTGTTTAAAGGTGTTTACGAAAAAACAGATGCGCTTGATGGTTATGTAAGCTTAGAAGTTTCTCCGGGCCTGGCCCTTGATACAGAAGGTTCTATTACAGAGGCCCGCTCGTCATGGAAAACTTTGGATCGTAAAAACGTAATGATCAAAATTCCGGGAACTAAAGAAGGTTTACCGGCAATTAAAGAGTTAATCAGCGAAGGCATCAACATCAACGTAACCCTGCTGTTTAGCTTAGATCGTTATCGTGCAGTTGCCGAAGCTTATGTTGAAGGATTGGAAGCACGTTTAGCTAAAGGCGAATCAATTGAGCATGTGGCTTCTGTAGCCAGTTTCTTCCTGAGCCGTATTGATACATTGGTTGATCCTTTGTTGGAAGACATCATTAAAACAGATAGCAACCGTGCTACACCGGCTAAACAATTGCTGGGCAAAGTAGCTATTGCAAGTGCACGTGTGGCTTACCACATCTACAAAGAAGTATTTAAATCAGACCGCTTTAAAGCTTTAGAAGCAAAAGGTGCAAAACCACAGCGTTTACTATGGGCAAGTACCAGTGTTAAAAACAAAGCGTACGACGAGTTAATGTATTTAGAGGCATTAATCGGCCCTGAAACTGTTGATACTGTACCTAAAGATACTTTGGCTATCTACCGCGAAAAAGGCCACCCGGCCGCACGTTTGGCAGATGGTTTAGAAGATGCACAATATGTACTTTACCAGTTAGAGGATGTGGTAGGTTTAAAACTATCAGACATCACCAAAAAACTGGAAGAAGAAGGTATTGAGAAATTCATCAAACCTTTTGGCAGCTTAATGAATGTGCTTGCACAGAAACGCCAGGAGGCCGCTGTATAATGCTAAACCACGGTACTGCAATAAAAGCACTCTTCCTTGATATAGGAGGAGTGCTTTTAACCAATGGCTGGGATACACAAGCCCGCAAGGATGCAGCTGTAAAATTCGGACTCGATTTTGAGGAGATGAACAGCCGTCACCGCGTAATATTTGATGCTTATGAGTCGGGCAAATCCAGTCTGGACGAATACCTGAACCTGCTTGTTTTTTACGAGAAAAGAGATTTCGAACGCCAGGACTTTAAGGAGTACATGACCAGCGTATCGCATCCTTATCCGGATATGATTAAGCTGATCAGTGATATTAAGCACAAATATAAATTGCGTACCATCGCCGTAAATAATGAAGGCAAGGAGCTAAACGAGTACCGCGTGAAAACTTTTCACCTGAAAGGTTTTATCGATGTGTTCTCATCATCATGTACCGTACGGATGCGTAAACCTGATAAAGAATTTTTTCAGATAGCGCTCGATCTGGCACAGGTAAAACCCGAAGAAACCCTTTATATCGATGACCGGCTTGTATTTATACAAGCTGCCGACGTTTTGGGTATTAACGGCCTTCATCATATCGACACAGACAGCACGCGGACTAAGTTGGCCGCTTATGGCCTCGAAGCAAAAACTTTAACCGAACATAGAATACTTTAAAGCAATTAAAAAATATAAGAATTATGGAAAATCATGATTTTGGCGTTGTAGGCCTTGGCGTTATGGGCAGAAACCTGCTCCTGAATATGGCAGATCACAATTTCTCTGTTGCCGGCCTTGACCTGGATGCCGATAAAGCATCTGCGTTAGCAAAAGAAGCACAACCTGGCCAGGATGCAAAAGGAACAACATCAGCACAAGAATTTGTATCGTTGCTGAGAAAACCAAGAGCGATTATGTTATTGGTACCTGCCGGTAAACCGGTAGATTCGGCCATAGCAAGCCTTGTTCCACTATTAGAAAAAGGTGATATTATTATAGATGGGGGTAACTCTTACTTCCCTGATACCAACCGCCGTATTGCCGAGCTGGAAGAAAAAGGGATCCATTTCTTCGGTATGGGTATTTCTGGCGGCGAAAAAGGCGCACGTTTCGGCCCGAGCATGATGCCGGGTGGCGATGAGCAAGCTTACGAGCGTTTACGCCCTGTATTTGAAGCCATTGCAGCCAAAGTTGATGGTGAACCATGTGTTACTTACTTAGGTAGCGGTTCGGCCGGTAACTATGTTAAAATGGTGCATAACGGTATCGAGTACGGTATTATGCAATTGATTTCTGAAGTTTATGACCTGCTGAAAAGAGGTTTGGGCTTTAGCGATGAGAAATTACAGCAAATGTTTACCGAGTGGAATGAAGTTGAATTAAAATCATTCCTGGTAGAAATCACCAGTATCGTTTTAAAGAAAACTGATGACGAAACAGGCAAGCTTTTAGTAAACCTGATCTCTGACCAGGCTAAAGCTAAAGGTACCGGTAAATGGACCTCACAAAACGCAATGGACCTGCAAGCGCCGATCCCTACTATTGATGCTGCGGTTAACATGCGCGATCTGTCTAAATACAAAGAAGAACGTGTTGAGGCGTCTAAAAAATTAACTGACACCCCAACTGCGCATACAAGCAGTGATGACGAGATTTTGAAAAGCCTGAAAGAAGCTTACTATTTCGCCATGATCAATATTTATGCACAGGGTTTAGCCCAGCTGCATATTGCATCTAAAGAATATAACTACGGTTTAAAACTGGAAGATGTAGCTAAGATCTGGAGAGGTGGCTGTATCATCCGCGCGGTATGTCTGGAAGATTTCCGCAAGGCTTATGCCCGCAACGCAGATCTGCCAAACATTTTGCTGGATGATGAGATCGGTAAATCCCTAGTGGATACCCAAACAAGCGCACGCAGCGTTATTAAACTGGCGATTGATAAAGGTATCCCTACGCCGGCTTTTGCAACTGCTTTAGCTTATTTTGATGCTTACCGCAGCGAACGTATGGCAACTAACTTAATACAGGCACAACGCGATTACTTCGGCGCGCACACTTACGAGCGTATCGATAAAACAGGTACCTTCCATACCAAATGGGATTAATTAACTAATTGCCGTTACCATAAATACATCATTATGAAATCTATTAAAAAAGCCGACAATACCATTATCGTTATTTTTGGAGGTACAGGCGATTTAGCTAAAAGAAAATTAATCCCGGCTTTCTATAACTTATACCTGGATGGTTGGATGCCCGAAAAGTTTTCGATCATCGGTTTGGGCCGTACCGAACTGGATGACGAAGAATATCGTGACCGGTTATTTGAAGGCTTAGCTGATTTCTCGAGAAGCGGCAAACCTGATGCTGATAAATGGGCTACCTTTAAAGAGTCGATCTCTTACTTTGTATCTAATATCGATGACCCTAAATCTTTTGTGGAATTAGGTAAAAAGATGGATGCTACAGATAAAGAGTGGGGTGCACGCGCAAGCCGCTTGTTCTACATGTCAGTAGCGCCGCGTTTTATCGAGGCGGTAACTGTAAATATCAACTCGGCAGGTATTGCTGCTGATGCTGATAAGGATAGGATCATCATCGAGAAACCATTTGGTCATAATAAAGAAACCGCTATTGAGCTGAACAACTTATTAGTTCGTACTTTCCAGGAACAGCAGATTTATCGTATAGATCACTACCTGGGTAAAGAGACTGTACAAAATATCCTGGCATTCCGTTTCGCAAACGCTTTGTTCGAACCACTTTGGAACCGTAATTATATCGATTACGTGCAGATCACCGTGGCAGAGCAGGTAGGCGTTGAAGAACGTGGTGGTTACTACGAAAGCGCCGGTGCTTTGAAAGATATGATCCAGAATCACCTGTTGCAAATTCTTTGCATGGTGGCCATGGAACCGCCAATATCATTCAACGCCGAAGAGATACGTAACCGTAAGGTTGATGTATTGCGTGCCGTACGCCGTATTAAACCAGAAGAAGTGCATCATTACGCCGTTCGCGGCCAATATGGCGAAGGCTGGTTGCAAGGCAAAAAAGTACCGGGCTACCGCCAGGAGCAAGATGTTGATCCAAGATCGAACACTGAAACTTTTGTAGCTATCAAGTTTTACTTGGATAACTGGAGATGGCAGGGTGTACCGTTTTACCTGCGTACCGGTAAACGCATGCAAGATAAAACCTCGTCTATTACGATACAGTTCCGCCCGGTGCCGCATACTACGTTCCAGGATTCGGTGGCAGATAATGTGCAGGCTAACCGCTTAACCATTAACATCCAGCCGCAAATGGATATCCGCTTAAGGTTTACTACCAAAAAAGCGGGCTTGGAAATGGAGTTGAACCCGGCTGAAATGATCTTCGATTATGATAACTGCTCAACCCAAACACCTGAGGCTTACGAAACTTTGTTGCTTGATGCCATGCGCAAAGATGCAACCCTGTTTATGCGTGCCGACCAGGTTGAAGAGGCCTGGGATGTAATTACATCGATCCAGAATGCATGGGAATCGCGCGATTCGCTTGATTTCCCTAACTACCCTGCAGGTTCATGGGGGCCAGAAACTGCCGAGGCTTTAATAGCCCGCCAAGGACATGTTTGGGCAGTTAATGCACATGCAAAGGATCATAAAAAATAGAACCGATGTTAAAAGTATTTAAAAGTACAGAAGAACAAAATATTGCTGCCGCCGAAATATTTGTAGCATCTGCCAAAGAAGCTATCGATGCCAAAGGCGGCTTTAATGTAGCTTTAACAGGCGGTTCATCGCCCGTTAAATTTCATAAGCTGCTGGCAGAATCTCCTTACCGTGAGCAAGTGGAGTGGGAAAAAGTAGCCATTTATTGGGGCGACGAGCGCTGGGTGCCTTTAGACGATGATAAAAGCAACGCTAAAATGGCCGAAGAAACGCTGTTAAGCCACGTGCCTATCCCTAAAGACCAGATCTTTTTTATGTGGGCTGCAGACGTAGAACCTGAGGATTATGCCGCAGAATATGAGCAACTACTGAAAAATAACTTAGGCCCTGAAGGAAGCTTCGACCTTATTTATTTGGGTATGGGAGATGACGGCCACACTGCCTCATTATTCCCCGGAGAAGCTGTGCTGGGCGAGAAAGACAAATGGGTTGATGCCTATTTTCTGGCCCCGCAGGATATGTACCGCATTACCCTTACCGCACCGTTAATTAACAAGGCAAAGAAAATTGCCTTTGTATTATACGGTGAAAAAAAGATCCATGCCCTGCATGAGGTTTTAGAAGGTGATTACAACCCAGAGAAATACCCTTCACAATTAATTAAACCGGTTAATGGTGAACTGGAGTTTTTGGTGGATGAAGTTGCAGCTTCTGGTTTGAGTAAGAAATAAGCAATATCTAAATTTAATAGAAAGCCCCGCTTGATTTATTAGGCGAGGCTTTTGTGTTTAAGTAAATTTTAAAGCTATGACTTTGAAAGTAAAAATAACGCGTCATTGATGCGTTCCGCAATGACGGTAAAGTTAATAGCCTATTTTTGTCATTCAGAGCGATAGCGAAAAATCTTCTTCGATCTGTATAGCCGCTACAATTACAGCAGAAGATTCTTTACTGCCTTCAGAATGACAAATCTTAAAGAATCACAGCGCGCCCATTCGGTAAAGGAAATCCGAAATCTAACATCCGAACTCCGAAATCAAATATTTCCCTTCTTCAATTCCTCAACTGCAAAATCGCAAGCCCGTGCGGTAAGCGCCATGTACGTTAATGATGGATTCTGACTGGCAGATGATGTCATACAGCTACCATCAGTTACAAAAACGTTTTTGGCAGCGTGGATTTGGTTATGCGCATTTAGTACCGAAGTCTTTGAGTCGTGACCCATGCGTGCGGTGCCCATTTCGTGTACGGTATCGCCACCGGGTTTGCCGTAGTTAAAGGTTTGTACGTTGGTAAAGCCGGCAGCATTCAACATTTCGGCTGATGATTGGCTGATGTCTTTCATCATCTTAGTTTCATTCTCACGGAAAGAGAAATCAATATTTATCAATGGCAATCCCCAGCTATCTTTTTGCGTATCATTCAGACTGATCATATTATCGTGATAAGGCAAGCACTCGCCCCAGCCTGCCATCCATACCGTCCAGTGGCCGGGGTGGGTAATGGACTTTTTATAATCTGCACCAAAACCGCCTGCATCGCGGGTATCCATCCATTCAGAACGCTCACCGTGTCCTTGTATATTGTAACCACGGGTGAAGTCTAGTCCAGAGTTTGGTTGTAGGTTACGAAAGCGTGGTATCAGGAAACCACATGGTCTGCGGCCTTTGTAATAGGAGTCTTTGAATCCTTCGTGAGCACCTTGAGCGCCCGCGGCTGAGTGATGGTCCATTAGGTTATGGCCCAGTTCGCCGCTATCATTACCAAAACCATTAGGGAAACGGTGCGATTTTGAGTTGAGCAAAATACCGGCCGTAGCAATGGTTGATGCATTAACAAAAACTATTTTAGCATAATATTCGAAATGCTCTTTGGTGATAGTATCAATAATGCGCACACCTTTGGCTTTCTGTTTTTGATCGTCGAACAAAATCTCGGATACGACAGAATACGGCCTCAAAGTTAAATTACCGGTTGCCATAGCTGCCGGGATAGTAGCGCTGTTACTGCTAAAGTATCCACCAAAAGGGCAGCCCCTCGAACATAAGTTACGCGCCATACATGGGCCACGGCCATCCCAGCCACGGGTAAGGTTGGCTACACGAGCAATGGTTAATAAACGATCATGACTATTTTTACGGATCGACTCATCCAAGTGCGTTTCAATACAATTTAAACCGAAAGGTTCAATATACTCACCATCTGGCAATTGCGAAAGGTTCTCCTTTTTACCGCTTACGCCAATAAAACGTTCTACATAGCTATACCAGGGGTCAATATCTTTATAACGGATTGGCCAGTCAACAGCTACGCCTTCTTTTAAATTGGCTTCAAAATCCAAATCGCTTAAGCGGTAACATTGCCTGCCCCATGTTAATGAGCGGCCGCCAACCTGGTAACCGCGAAACCAATGGAAAGGCTTTTGCTGCACATATGGGTGCTCTTTATCATTTACAAAGAAGTGCGCATTACCAGCATCGGTACCTTGTGATTGTATGGGGTTCTCTGCTTTATATTGCACTGTAGTATTTCCCCGCAGATCGAAATCCCAAGGGTTTAGTAAAGCAGTATTATAGTCTTTTACGTGCTCTACATTACGGCCTCTTTCTAACAGTAATACTTTTAGTCCTTTTTTGCAAAGTTCCATGGCTGCCCAGCCACCGCTAATACCCGAGCCTACTACTATGGCGTCATAAGTAGCTTTTGTTTCTGCAGCGCCTAATTTTATCATTATGTTATTTGGTGGCCCAGGCCTTTTGATTTTGTTGAAGTGGTAAACAGGCCTCAAATTTTACAGGAATGTAATTGTATGCCATACCTTGTGTTGCACCTAGTTGCGAAGTACAGTACCCTTCTACGGTTAAATCCTTCAGTTTGTTGAAGAATGCAGTACCTAAAAACTTGTTATTGATCTTGTTAAGGATTGCGATAGAGTAGGTGGCCTTATCTTCGAAGTGTTTTAAAACTGCAATTTTTTGTTGAGGAGTACACTCGATAAAAGAATGCTCGTATTTATCGGCAGTGTATTTTTCGAGGCTGCTTAAACCCGCTAAAAAGTTGTGTTGTGATTTTTGGTCGCTTTCTCTGATCATCTTTATGATAAACTCCTCTACATGCGCGTCTTTAGCTCCGGGAGTGTCAGTACGGGGGATAATGGTTTCGGCCAGTTCTGCCAATAATTGCTTTTTCTGAGGAAGATCAGTTAATTTAACAGTGTGGCCCGAGCTTGTCCATTCATAAACAGATACGGATGATACCCCGATGGCTGCAAATGCTAATAAACTCTGAATCGCTCTTTTTCTATTCATGTACGGGGGTATATACGTAAATATATGCTAAAAAGGGCATAAGTGCCGAGGCATTTTATTCATTGGTTATTAGTGTATTCATTTATAGTTAAATAGTAACAAAAATGTTACTTTTCTTAATTGTAAGGCAACTTAAATAGAAGAACACTCGTTAAATCAAGTATTAAACGAGATCAAGATGGGAAAGATGTACTTAAACATAACCGCTATAATTGCTATTTTTTTATCTGCTTCATGCAAGAAGCCAGAAACTTTATCACCAGTTGCCGGAGCTAATCCAATAACCGGAGTTTCCACAACAACGCCAATTTTAGGCCGAACCTTACCCGTTGGCACAGGAACTGGCAACCTTACCATTGACGGTACTACAATGGGCCTTAAATGCAACGATATTATTAAAGTAAAGGGCGGTACTTACAATGGCATTGATGTACAAAATATTAATGCCGGTTGCCCCATTTACATTAAGAATGACGGGCTGGTACAAATGGCGGGCAACTGGGACCACATGCATATCAACAACGTAAGCAACCTGACCATATCTG
>CAHJXH010000149.1 GCA_903644075.1 Sphingobacteriaceae bacterium
GCCAATTCTTTAGCGGCCAGTTTTACGCGGTCGTTTTCTTCGATAACGTGCTGGGCGCGGTTTTTAATTATTGTGTCGGTAATTAAATGCTCGTATAGCTTATAAGTAGTGGCATCAATATCGCACAGGTTTTGGATATCGAGTTCAGTCTGCAAAGCAGCGAGGGCAGTCTGGCATTCTTGTACGCGCTCGTTATATTTAGATTCTGCCAGTTTACGGGGTTTATTGGTGTTGATAATCGCCAGCAGGTATTCGCCCAAATGGCAATCTACAGCTTCATAATCCAGTGTATCGCAATTAAGCTTCAAGGCTTTTTCTGCTTCGCCGAAGGCAACAGCAAACTGATCCATAATGCCGCTATTCAGGCCGATGAAACTGTTCTCTACCCATTTAGATAACTTCACCAGTTCAAGTTTGCTGTAACCTGCATTAAATAGTTCATTCAATGCAAAGGCAGTCACTACCTCGATAGATGCCGAAGAGGAGAGGCCCGAACCAATAGGAATATCACCATAATACAGCATATCCAAACCTTGTAGTTGGTGGCCATCTTTCAAAAAATGAGTCATGACACCCAAGGGATAATTGAACCAATATTTATCCTGCTTAGTGTATTCGGGCTGAACCGAAATATCCAGCTGTTCATCAAAGTTGATACTTCTCAGGCGAAACTTACCTTCGGTGTTTGGGGCAACAAGCAGGTAAGTACCAAAAGTAATAGTACAAGGCATCACTAAACCGCCATTATAATCTATGTGTTCGCCAATTAAATTTACCCTGCCTGGTGAGAAATAGGCATTAGTAACGTCTGTATTAAAGAGATTTTTAAACTGTTGATGTAAATTCTGAATCATAAAATTGGTTATACTGAGAGAAAACAAATATGTAAAAAATAATGTAAAAAATACAGTTATTCCGCAATGCTATTTTCTTGTTGAAAAATATAGCAAACGAAACAATTGTTATACTTGTTCATTAGAATAACAACCATTAAAAAAACAGATCATGAATCAATATCTTGTTACCGCATACGATTTTACAGATAGCAAAGCTTTTGAAAGACGAGCCAATGTGCGCCCGCATCATTTAGATGGTGTGCGCGAACTAAAAGAAAAAGGCAATTATGTTTTAGGCGGAGCCATGCTGAACGCCGATGGCAAAATGATCGGCTCAACCATGATCGTTCAGTTTAATTCGGAAGAGGAGTTAGAGGCCTGGAAAAACAACGATCCTTACATGACCCAAAAAGTGTGGGAAACCGTCGATATTAAACCCTTTAAAGTCGCAGAGTTATAATTAAAAGGCGATCTGGCCGAGTAATAGCCAGATCGCCTTTTTTTACATCTTGTTAGTTGTATCCTTTTTTGTACTGTCTATCTTTTCTGTATTTGGCTGGTGCGCAGCATGGCTTAATCTGGCAGCCGAATCACGTGCATTGGTGTCCAACATGGTAGAATCTTGTTTTTGTGCCGATGCCCCGCCTTTACAGGCCACAAATGACATAGCTGCAAATAATAACAGCCCGGCAAGTTTTAATTTGTTTTTCATTTTGATTAATGTTTGTTTCTCTGAAGTTAAATGGCGCTTATTGAATTTTGTTTTAGTTTGTTAATGATACGCGCAGATTTGTTAACTGATATATTACAATTGGCTTACCGATATTGCTAAACATTACCCGTACTTAGGGTGTTTTTACATCTTAAACATCAAACCAATGAGTAACGCAACATTTCAAAAAAACTTCACCATAGGTGGCGATCTAACGGTTAACCGCGTAGGTTACGGTGCCATGCGTATTACCGGAAAAGGTATATGGGGCCCGCCTGCAGATAAAGATGAAGCTATAAAAGTTTTAAAACGCGCTGTTGAACTAGGCGTTAACTTTATTGATACCGCTGACAGCTATGGCCCATATGTATCGGAAGAACTGATTGCAGAAGCCCTGTATCCATATCCTGAAGGATTGGTGATCGGTACCAAAGGTGGCTTGCTAAGAACAGGCCCCGATCAGTGGCCGGTTGATTCAAGCCCCGAGCATTTAAAGGAAGCTTTGGAAGGTAGTTTGAAACGCCTGAAACTGGATCAGATAGACCTGTATCAATTACACCGTATAGACCCTAAAGTACCTGCCGAAAAAACTTTCGAGTTTTTAAAACAGGCACAGCAGGAAGGCAAGATTAAACACATCGGCCTGTCGGAAGTAAGTGTGGATGATATTAAACATGCACAGCAATTTTTCGAAGTGGTATCGGTACAAAATATGTACAGTGTTGATAACCGCAAATGGGAAGCTGTTTTAGATTACTGCAAAGAGCAGAACATTGCTTTTATCCCATGGTTCCCGTTGAGTTCTGGTAATGTTAAAGGATTAGAAGCATTACAGAAAGTAGCCGATAAACATAATGCTACAGTACACCAGGTAGCATTAAGCTGGTTGCTGCACCATGCCGATAATATCTTATTAATCCCAGGTACATCAAGCGTTGATCACCTGGAAGATAACCTTAAAACAGCTAACGTTGAGTTGACTGAGCAGGATATGAAAGACCTTGACGGTTTATCTGCATAATTTTTCATCCATACAAAAAAGAGGTGCAGGCTTAATAGGTTTGCACCTCTTTTTTATTTATGATAATTATAATTATATTTTCATTTATTAAGATATAGTGTCTATATTCAACCCCATAACCATTATAGAACTCATTTTCTTCAATTGAGACGATTTATTGCCATATTACTGTTAGGTATACACCTCTTTACAACGGGCGGTTACTCTTTCGTATTTGAGTATTTTATCCACCAATCTGATGTTCAAATTGTTAAAGAGGTTTACGACAATAAGATCGACAAAAAATTGATCGAAATAAAGATCCCGGTTCACTTACCGGGTATGCATGCCTGGCCGCGTTACGAAAAAATACAGGGGCAGATAGAGCTTAAAGGTACATTTTATAATTATGTAAGGCTTAAACTGAGCCCCGATACTATGGCCATGCTTTGTATCCCCAACACCGCAAAAACAAGGCTGGTGAGGGCTAACGTAATTATGGCGAAAGAAATTAACGATGTGCCACTGGGTAAAAAGACACACGATACCAATAAAAAATCTATCGATGCGCCGTACGAGTATGTGGTATTAAATTACCAGTTTACCGCTACGCCTGTGCTGCTTAAAAAGGAATATATTAATACGTATTCCACCCTGTTAAACCCATTTGTGGAAACACGTGGGCAACCGCCAAATCATCTTTGTTAAACTCCCTTATTTGCTGATTTTAATGCTTTTGCCGGGCACGAATAACGTGTTTGTGTCATCGTGATTTTAATCAGCTTACAGACCCTCAGTTTCGCTTTATCGGTTTATGTATTGCTGCACTAATATTTAGTGTTTTAATATATTATTTGTGCGCAGGTATTATTTATACCTGTAAGCTTGCCGTTATGCTGCGCAAACTGCTGTCTGGCCCAGTACTATTATCAGTTTAGTTTAACAACAATTCAATTTACTAAGATTTGAAATGAAATCTACTTTAAGATTATTTGCAGTTTCTGCAATGTTTATTTGCGCATTATATAATAACAAAGTTTCGGCACAAGGTTGTGTAGCTATCCGTAGCACAGGTGGTTTATGTACCATGGACGAGCACCCCGATAGTACCGCCGATAACGGCAGCTGGCTATTTAACAGTAATAGCCGTTATTACAGATCATTCCGCCACTTTATAGGTACACAAGAGCAAAAACAACGTATAGCGCTGGGTACCAACGTAATTAACCATGCTTATACTAACGACCTTTCATTAACCCGGATATTTAACAATCGCTGGTCAGTTTCGGTTGATTTGCCGGTTATTGCCAACAGCCGCTCGTCTTTATATGAGCATGGTGGTACAGAGCGCCACGAAACACATTCATTTGGTGTGGGCGATATCCGCTTTACTACTTATGCATGGTTATTAAATCCTCAAAAAAACCATAAAGGAAACATACAAGCTGGTTTGGGTATCAAATTTCCGACAGGAAACTATAACTACCAGGACTATTTTTACAATGTTGGCCCCGGCGGTACACGTCGTTTAGGTCCGGTTGATCAATCGATTCAATTAGGTGATGGCGGTACCGGTTTTACAACCGAGTTAAACGCTTACTATAACTTCAGTCACAAATTTGGATTATATGGTAACTTCTACTACCTGTTTAGCCCGCGTGAGGTAAACGGTGTATCGAGCGCGCGCGGCGGCGTACCAAGTGCGGCAATTGTAGCTAATACCAGCGATGTGATGAGCGTACCCGATCAATACTTGATTAGAGGTGGTGCAAGTTATGCTGTGTCTAAATTTGCGTTTACGCTGGGCGTGCGCGACGAGTGCCTGCCAGCTCACGATTTAATCGGTGGTAGCGCAGGTTTCCGCAGGCCTGGTTATATTATTTCGGCAGAACCTGGTGTAACTTATCACGTTAAGAACTTATCGTTGTATTTATATGTACCGGTAGCTGTAGTGCGCGATCGTACAACAAGTTTTGCAGATCACATTACAACCGAGCTAACCGGCGTACCAACACACGGCGACGCGGCCTTTGCCGATTATGCCATCAACTTAGGAATAACATACAGATTGAAATAGTGCTGATGCACATGAGTTTAGATGGGCAGGAGTGAGATCCCTGCTCATAGTTGATTAATTTACGCAAAAAGGCCGGGGATGAGATCCCGGCCTTTTTCTGTTTGTATATGTTGATATTCTTAAAGATTTTGGTATCGCGCTTAATTTATACCCCTTATTAAAGCAGGTGGTGTTAGCAGTGCCTTTGCTTTCCCCTAATTTAGGGGAACACTACTGCCTGTGCAATTTGCAGCAAAGCTCACAAGGGGTAAAATCTATAAGAGGTAAAATAGCTGATTAGCTTATCAAAAGTTTAACTAACCTTATCACAACGTCAGCTCCTCATAAGCTGCTGTTAAACTGCGCTCAATACCAGTTCCCTGCCATTCGGTAATGCCGGGAATTGCTGTGGCGGATATAATATCGGCCTTAGTCCTGCCATTATTAATTTCGCCTTGTACAAAGCTTACCAGTTTCTCCATATAATCTTGCATCGCTTTCAGATCATCAAGGGTACCTGTTACCTTTTCAGGATCAAAAGCATGACCGAATACAAACAAGGTATCCTTGTCAAATTGCTTCTGAGCTTTCTCTAAGGCTTGCGCCCAGTTTACTACAGATGCACCTGATTTACGATCAACAAAAGGGTAGCGGCGGTTAAAAACAAGGTCTCCGGTGTGTACAATATTGGCGTTCTCGAAATGGATCATGGTATCGCCATTGGTATGTCCTGGGCCCCAGTAATAGGTCTTGATCTTTTCGTCGCCTATTTTTACCTTCCAGTGGTCGGTATAGGTAATATCCGGGTATAATTGTTTGTCTTCGGTTTTAGCTTCAACAGCAACAGCTTTTTGATTTTTAAGCGAATTTTCGTGTGCCGCCACATGCTTAACCAAACCTTTAAAGGAGATATTGCCTCCTGTATGGTCGCCGTGGTGGTGCGTATTGATGAGGTATTGGAAAGGCTTATCCGATTGCTTTTTAAGTTCGGCTATCAGGTCTTTTGCCGGATCAGGGAATTCGGCATCAACCACTACAATACCATCTTTGTTGGATAGCCATGCAATGGTACCGCCCTGTTCTGCAAACATGCCTACATTGCGTCGAAGCGGTTTAAACTGATAGGGGGCTGCTGCTATTGAAGCCAGTGTTTTATTGCCCGATATGGCCAGCGCAGCCAGGGATAATGCGCTTGATGATATAAATTGACGACGTTTCATAAGTATGGCTAATATACAGCGGCGCGTGCAGATTTTGGATACGTGTAATGTAAATTGTTACTTATTTAATAGGGCAAGTCTGATTATCACTTACTAAATTACATCCATCAATTAACCAATTTTATGAAAAACTTTTTATTTGTATTAGCTCTGCTATTATGCAGCACCGCTTTTGCGCAACAATTACCAACCCGTTGGGACGAGCTGAGCGCCGTAGAATGGCCGGCTGCGCTCGAAAAATCATCACAAACCTGTGTCCTACCCATCGGAATATTGGAGAAACATGGCCCGCATTCGCCATTAGGTAATGACCTGATCCATGTGCGCGAAATTGCAGCCCGCGTGGTGAAGAATGAATATGCCGTAGTTTTCCCCGATTACTTTACGGGCAAATTAACGAAGCCCGCCAGCAGTATGGCACCTTCGCATTGCCCGCCAACCTGATTATGCAATTGTTGGAAGCCACTTGCGACGAAATTGCCCGCAACGGTTTCAAAAGAATCATTATTCTTAATGGCCATGGCGGCAACCCCGAGTTCATCCAATTTTTTATGCAGAACCTGCTGAACAAGCGCCATAACTACGCCGTATATTTTTACACGCCGGGCAATGATCCCGAATATCAAAAGGAATATAAAAAGTTAAGTAAGACAGATCCATCAACCGACTTGCACGCCGGCGAACACGAAACTTCAACCATGCTATACCTTCGCCCGGATTTGATTCACGTAGAAAAAGGCACAGAGCAATCAGGAGCGGATCAAAAACGATTACACTTAACCAATTTATACACCCCAATTTGGTGGTATGCATCGTACCCAAACCACTACGCCGGACAGGGAGATAAAGCCACCAAAGAGTTAGGTAAACTAATTGTTGACCACGAGATAACCGGCTTTACCGATGCCCTGAAACAAGTAAAAGCTGATACCCAAACCCTGAAATTACAGAATGAGTATTTTGATAGAGTGGATAGTTTAGGGAAGAAATAGTTGGGTAGGGAATCAGGAATCGAGAGTCAGGAATCGGGACAGAAAACAAATTTAGCCCTTCACCCGTCATGCGCTCCGACCGTCATACTCAACACCCGTTATGCCTTGCTTCGGCATAAGTATAAAATTAGCTTGTCATTCAGAGCGATAGCGAAGAATCTTCTTCGATCTGCTTAGCTGCTTTACAAAGCGAAGAAGATTCTTCACTACGTTCTGAATGACAAAACTTGATAAATACAAAACGGCCTCTGATCAAATCAGAGGCCGTTTTTGCATTTCGCTGCTTTATATCAGTCGAAAAATATTATTGTGCTTTAGCAAACTCGCCATCAACTTTAATGGTCACATCATCGCTTAACATTGGGGCAGGGAACTTGCTGCCGAAATTAAAATCAGAACGTTTGATAACACCACTAACCTGGAAACCAGCATCATCTGCCTTGCTCATTGGGTTGGTGATGGTGCCACGGTACCATAAATCTAAAGTAACCGGTTTGGTAACGCCATGGATGGTTAAGTTTCCAGTCACTTTAAATTTGCCTGCGCCTGCGCTTTTAACGCTGGTGCTGGTAAAAGTTAATTGAGGGAAATTAGCTACATCGAAAAAGTCGGCACTTTGCAGGTGTTGATCGCGCATGTCAACGCCGGTCCAAACAGAAGCAGTTTTGGCGGTAAGTTCAAATTTAGCATCGCTGAAATCTGCTTTGCTAGTAGTGATCTTAGCGTCGAAATCTTTAAATAAACCGCTAACGTCAGACACACCTAAGTGGGTGATGGTAAATTTTGCCTGTGAATGCATTTTATCATTCGTCCAGGTGGTTTGTGCAAATAATGCAGTTTGCATTAGTGCCAATGCGAAAAGTAAAACTAATTTTTTCATGATCGTGTGGTTATGTAATTGATGATTGAATGTAACAAATATATATGTTTGATTGAATGTTTAAACATATAATTGTAGAAATTGAGTCAAGAATTGAGATCTGAAATCAAGGCTTTCTTCAAATTGTGATTGCGAGATGCAAGCAGGTTCGTAACTATACAGATCGAATAAGCATTGGCGACGAGATTGCCACGTCGTTCACCTCCTCGCGATCACGTGTTGAGTGAAAATCCGACATCAAAAATCCGACCTCCGAAATCATCAATCTCTCCACACCCTTCAAATTTTTCCACACCTGCCATAAATACCCGGATAAGCGATTAACTTTACCGATTAATTTAAAATCCGTTTGGCAAAAACCGCTACTAAAGAAACGCCGCTAATGCAGCAATATAACGAGATTAAGGCCAAGTACCCTGGTGCTTTGCTCTTGTTCCGCGTTGGCGATTTTTACGAAACATTTGGGTCTGATGCTGTTAAGGCTGCGGGCATTTTGGGTATCACTTTAACCAGGCGTGCTAATGGCGCTGCTACATATATCGAGTTGGCTGGGTTTCCACATCATTCGATAGAAACTTACCTGCCTAAATTGGTAAGAGCCGGTCAGCGGGTAGCTATCTGCGATCAATTAGAAGATCCAAAAACTACCAAAACCATTGTAAAACGTGGGGTTACCGAATTGGTTACGCCCGGCGTTGCTACCAATGATAACATACTGCAACAAAAACGCAATAACTACCTGGCCTCGTTATACTTCGAGAAAAATAGCATTGGTATTGCGTTGCTTGATATTTCTACCGGCGAATTTTTAACTGCACAGGGAAATACAGGCTACATAGATAAATTACTGCAAAGCTTTGCGCCAAGTGAGGTAATCTACCCCAAAAGCCGTACCCAGGATTTCAAAGAAACTTTCGGCGATCGCTTTTATACTTATACCCTCGACGACTGGCCTTACAGCGGCGATTATGCACAGGAAACTTTACTGAAGCACTTCGGCGTAAAATCGCTCAAAGGTTTTGGTATCGACAGGTTGAATTTGGGAATTGTAGCAGCCGGTGTGGCGCTGCATTATTTGAACGAGACCGAGCACCGCAAACTACAGCATATTTCGGCCATCTCTCGTATTGAGGAAGACCGCCACTTATGGCTGGATCGTTTCAGTATCCGTAACCTCGAACTGATTGGTTCTGCCAATGAGAATGCGATAACGTTGGCCGATGTACTGGACCATACCTGTTCCCCAATGGGTGCGCGTTTGCTGCGCCGCTGGATTGTAATGCCACTTAAGGAAATTAAACCAATTACCGACAGGCTTAACGTTGTGGAGCACCTAATGGCTCATGAAGAACTGCGAGAAGATCTGAAGCAAAATATCAGGCAGATTGGTGATTTGGAAAGGCTGATCTCGAAGATCGGTTTACAGAAGGCTAACCCGAGAGAAGTTAGTCAGCTGAAGAGAGCTTTGTCGGCCATTGATACCATCAAAGGCATGTGCAGCCAGGCCGAAAGCGAACCGCTGAAAGCCATTGGCGAGCAGCTGAACCCTTGCACCATTATTTGCGAAAAAATAGGGAAGGAGCTTAGCGCCGAGCCCCCGGTAATGATAGCCAAAGGTGGCGTTATGGCCGAGGGCATTAATGACGAGCTGGACCGCCTGCGCAAAATTGCTTTCGGCGGAAAAGGTTACCTATTGGAAATTCAGAAACGTGAGGCTGAAGCAACGGGCATACCATCGCTAAAAGTGTCGTTTAATAATGTGTTTGGATATTATTTGGAGGTTACCCATTCGCACCGCGATAAGGTACCGACGGAGTGGATACGCAAGCAAACGTTGGTTAACGCCGAACGCTACATTACCCCCGAACTTAAAGAATACGAAGAGCAAATTTTAGGCGCCGAAGAAAAGATCCTGGCCTTAGAAACCAGGCTTTACAATGAGCTGCTTTATGCCCTCGCCGAATATATTAAGCCGATACAACTAAATGCCCAGCTGATTGCCCGTTTAGATGTGTTGCTGAACTTTGCCACCATATCTGAGAAAAACTACTACGTAAAACCGCAGATTAATGATAGCCGTGTAATTGATATTAAAGGCGGCCGCCACCCGGTTATTGAGCAAAATTTACCAATGGGTGAGGCTTACATTACCAACGATGTTTTCCTTGATTCTGAGTCGCAGCAGATCATCATCATTACCGGCCCCAACATGGCGGGTAAGTCGGCCTTGCTGAGGCAAACCGGCCTGATAGTGTTGATGGCGCAGATGGGCTGTTTTGTGCCCGCTAAAGAGGCTTCGATAGGCGTGGTTGATAAGATTTTTACCCGTGTGGGTGCATCGGATAACCTGTCGTCGGGTGAATCAACCTTTATGGTGGAGATGAACGAGACGGCCAGTATCCTGAATAATATTTCGGACCGAAGTTTAATCCTGCTGGATGAGATTGGCCGCGGTACTTCAACTTACGATGGTATTTCTATCGCCTGGGCCATTGCCGAGTATTTGCATGGCCACCCGACGGCACATGCTAAAACCCTGTTTGCAACGCACTACCACGAGTTAAATGAGCTAAGCAATTCGTTCCCGCGTATTAAAAACTTTAATGTAACAGTGAAAGAGGTTGGCCATCAGATCATCTTCCTGCGTAAGTTGGTTCCTGGTGGTAGTGAGCATAGTTTCGGTATCCATGTGGCTAAGCTGGCCGGTATGCCGCCAAAGGTATTGGCGCGTGCCAACGATATTCTTAAAAAATTAGAGCACGAGCGTACAGGGGGGGAACATATTAAAGAGAGCATCAAGAAAGTGCAGAAACAAGCCCTGCAGCTGCAAATGTTTTCGATAGATGACCCTGTATTGGTAAAGATCCGTGATACGCTGAATAACCTCGACGTAAACACCCTTACCCCGGTTGAAGCTATGATGAAACTTGATGAGATACAGCGAATGCTGAAAGCATAATTTGAGATAAAGGACAGAAAGAGACAAAGGATTAAAGACGAAAAGACAAATGATAAGTTCCTTGACTATTGCCTTTCTTCCTTTGTCTTTACATCCATTCTCCTTAATCCTCTCTCAAATATTTTCTGTTGTGGGTTGTTGGTGATGTTAATCAAACTAAATATGATATATTTAGTAACAGTTGCAATACTGTAATGTCAAACACCCAATACTTAACCCCTCATCATGAAAGCTTCTTTACTTATACTGTTATTTTGTTTTTGTTTTATTGGTGTTTCTTTTGCTGCGGCTGATAGTACTGCTGCCGTGCAGAAGAAAGATATCGTAATCAAAAAGTTTGACTACCAAGCTGCAACACAAGCTTATATGGATAGTATCCCGCAAAAGGATAAGGCAAAGTCTGATGCTTATTTTGAGGGTGGCTACTGGCTTATTTTATGGAACCTTATTTACGGTATTGCCGTAGTTGCTATATTTTATTTCACAGGTTTAGCCGTTTGGCTTAAAAAACTGGTCGCTAAAATAAGTAAGAAAAGCAATATTCAGAATTTCCTGTATGTAGCCATATACGGGGTTATATCTTATATACTAAGTTTTCCATTGGGCATTTATACCGGCTATTTCAGGGAACATCAATATAATTTATCCAATCTTAATTTTGGCCAATGGTTTGGTGAGGAGATGATTAACCTTGGCCTTGCTGTCGTTTTCGGCAGTATGGCTATTATGGTGTTTTATATTTTCATCCGCCGTACAGGCCAAAACTGGTGGAAATGGTGTACTGGTATTGCCTTAATATTTTTGATCATTGGTGCCTTGCTTGCTCCGGTGTTTATTAGTCCGCTGTTTAATAAGTATAAGCCCTTGGCAGATGTTAAGGTGAAAGAAGGCATCCTATCCATGGCCCGCGCCAATAACGTACCTGCTACTAATGTTTATGAGTTTGATGCCTCCAAACAAAGCGACCGCATCAGCGCTAATGTGAGTGGCTTTGCCGGTACCACAAGGGTTTCGCTGAATGATAACCTGTTGAAGAAATGCAGCCCCGAAGAAATAAAGGCTGTAATGGGGCATGAGCTGGGGCACTATGTGCTTAACCACATTTATAAAATGATCTCCATGTTTCTGATCATGATATTTATTGGTTTTGCCTTTGTTAACTGGGCTTTAAATAAAGTGCTGGAAAAAGGAACTTTTAAGTCGATGATCGTAGATTTGAAAGACATTGCGGGTTATCCTTTATTAACCTTAATATTCTCGGTATTTATGTTTTTTGCCACGCCGGTTTTTAATACCATTATCCGTACGCAAGAGATAGAGGCTGATATGTTTGGCCTCAATACTGCCCGCCAGCCCGATGCTTTTGCCACGGTAGCTATCAAACTATCAACCTATCGTAAAATGAACCCGGGTTATTGGGAGGAGATCTTCTTTTTCGATCACCCGAGCGGCCGGGCGAGGATCATGATGGCGATGCAGTGGAAGTCGGTCCACCTGCCGGGCGGAACCG
>CAHJXH010000150.1 GCA_903644075.1 Sphingobacteriaceae bacterium
CTCAATGACAATTTTTTACAAACTCGTAAGAAACTGCTCCTACAAACCCCTAAATAACCTAAAAATTGTGGCATCTTAATTTTCGGACAGCACGAACTGGCCACACCACAACCTTTAATAGAAAATTGAGCAGCCACGAGCTTTCTTTTGGTACTTTTCTTTGGCGGTCAAAGAAAAGTACATCCACTGACGATTCATATATACACTGCCATTCCTAATGAAAACGGATTGTTACTCTGTAGGTCTGAGATTTCCACGCTATCGCTCGCAATAACGTGCTGGATGAGATTTTCCACCCGTCGATAACTTATCTTGATTCTATTCCTTTACTCTGCATAAGCAATCGTAGCAATACTCAACTTAACCCCTTCAATCTCTAACAAAATATTCCCGCACGATTCAAGGGTTGAACCGGTGGTCATGATATCATCAACCAGTAAAATATGTTTACCCTTAAGCTCCTCTGGGTTGTTAACAGCAAATACCGATTTCACATTTTCGAACCTTGAGAAGCGCGACTTTTGTGTTTGGGTTTCGGTTGCCCTGGTACGCACCAGGTTGTTGACGGATACAATTGCTGATAACTTTTGGGCCAGGCCACTGGCAAAACGTTCGCTCTGGTTATAGCCTCTTTTACGCATGCGCGAATGATGCAGCGGTACGGGGATAATGATATCAACCGTTTTAAACTTGTCGTTACTTATTAACTGCCTGCCGGCTATCTCACCTAATAAATTGCCTATTTGAGGTTTATTTTTGTATTTCAAATGGTGCATTAGCCGCTGTACCTTACCGCCTTTGGCAAAGTAAAAAAGGGCGTATGAAGATTCGAGATTTATTTTGCCCCAAAACTGGCGGGCTACAACATGGTCTGTTTGTTGGTGGAAATTGGTGTAAGGAAGATTGTACAGGCAGTTGGTACAAATTAGTTTTTCCTGCCGGGATAAATTCTCATTGCAAGCATCGCATAGTTGCGGAAAAAGCAACGACAAAAAATCCGCGAAATAACCGCGGGTTAGCTTCATAAATAGATGGTAATAAAAATATTACAAAAGGTTAAACGGCCTCAGCTTTTTCCTTATCCTTTATGGCTAACTGCCCGCAAGCAGCGTCAATATCCTTCCCACGGCTGCGCCTTACATTGGTTATGATGCCTTGTTTACGCAAGTAAGCAGCGAATGTTTCAATCTTATCTCCATCGGCATTTAAGAACGCGGCAAAGCTAATTGGGTTATACTCAATAATGTTAACCTTACATGGCAGGTGCTTACAAAATTTAGCTAATTCGGCTGCATCTTGCAGGGTATCATTAAAATTGTCGAAAACAATGTATTCGTAAGTTACTGCATTTTTGGTTTTTGCGTAGTAGTATTTCAACGCATCGGCCAGGGCCGCTAATGAATTTTGCTCGTTAATAGGCATAATTTCATTACGCTTTACATCGTTTGCAGCATGCAGGGACAGGGCCAGGTTAAACTTCACCCCATCGTCGCCAAGCTTCTTAATCATCTTGGCTATACCCGCTGTAGAAACCGTTATACGCTTGGGCGACATGTTCAAACCATCCTCGGCAGTAATTCTTTCTACCGATTTTAGTACATTGGCATAATTAAGCAAGGGTTCGCCCATGCCCATATACACGATGTTGGTAAGCGGTACGTTATAATTTTCTTTTGCCTGCTGATCGATGAGTACAACCTGATCGTAAATTTCGTCGGGGTTAAGGTTGCGTTTACGTTCCATATAACCCGTGGCGCAGAATTTACAGGTAAGGCTGCAGCCCACTTGCGAAGAAACGCAGGCCGTCATACGGTCATCGGCAGGTATTAATACACCCTCAATTAAATGAGTATCGTGTAAAATAAAAGAATTTTTTATAGTTTTATCAGCACTAAACTGTGAGTTATTGATTTTTACGTTATTGATGGTAAAATTCTCTTCCAGTTTTTGACGAAGTTCTTTTGAAATATTGCTCATCGCCTCGAATGAAAAGCACGATTTTTTCCAAAGCCACTCATAAACTTGTTTGGCCCGGAAGCCCTTTTCGCCCATGTTTACAAAGTGCTCTTGCAGAGCATTTAAGCTAAGGCTTCGGATGTCAATTTTACTTTTATTGCTGTTCACATTACAAAGGTACAGAATTTTAAAAAAATCAATTTTTAAATCTCATCCTTTTATTGTAAAATTAAAAAACAACAACTAAAGGTTAATTGTAATTGTTTAATTAGGGTTGTTGCCTTCTTTTGGCGGTGTTGAGATGATAAAGTAAGTTATTGTTAAATGAAAAGTTACAGAGCCGATTACGTTTTTTCTATTAATGCCGATCCAATTAAAAATGGTGTAGTAACTGTTGATGAGTCTGGAAAGATTATCGCAGTTAGTAACCAAACTACACACCCAGATGCACCTATTGAGCAACTAAGTGGGGTTTTATGCCCTGGCTTCATTAATACCCATTGCCATCTCGAACTTTCGCACCTTAAAAATAAGGTGCCAAAAAGCGAAGGATTGGTAGAGTTTATCAGAAAAGTACAACAATTTCGGAATATAGATCCGTCCGAAGCCAAAGACGCAGCCCTTAAAGCCGATGCCGAAATGTACGAAAATGGTATTGTTGCCGTGGGCGATATCTCAAACAGCGACCTTACCATCGATATAAAATCAAAAAGCAAGCTTTACTATCATACGTTTATAGAGTTGTTTGGTTTTTTGCCGCAAAACGCAAAAACTGTTTTCGATAATGGGCTTGAGCTTTTAAGGCAATTTAAACAACAAAGTGTTTCTATTACCCCGCATGCGCCGTACTCGGTTTCGAAAGAACTCTTCAGACTGATCCGTGAGTACAGCGAGACGCATACCAACCTGCTCAGTATCCATAACCAGGAGTGCGAAGACGAGAACAAGCTGTACCGCTATAAAACCGGAAAGTTCTTAGACTTGTACGAAGGTTTTGGTATCGACATCAGTTACTTTAAGCCGCAAGCCCGTAATTCGCTGCAAACTGTTATTCCTTTATTAAGTAATAAACAAAAGATCTTATTGGTGCATAATACCTGCACTAATCTTAAAGATATTTACTTTATCAAGCGTTTCGATCGTATTATTAACTGGTGCTTTTGCCCCGGCGCAAATCTGTACATAGAAGGGCATTTGCCCAAGACAGAATTATTTCTGGAGCAAGGTTTCAATATTACCTTAGGTACCGATAGCCTGGCATCAAACACCGGCTTAAATTTATTGGCCGAAATGAAACTGCTGCAAGACCAGGTGCCAAGCCTTACCCTCAACAGGTTATTAGAGTGGGGAACCATCAACGGTGCCAAATATTTAGGTATTGATGACGAAAAAGGAAACTTCGAGGTTGGTAAAACTCCCGGCCTGAACCTCATTACCGGTTTAGATAATTTTAAAATTACTGCCGATACCAAAGTTAAGCGTATCGTATAAATTTCATTCTAATTAAATAACTGTAGTTTTGTACTGATATGATTAAACATATAGATATAACAGTACAGGGCAAAGTACAGGGCGTATTTTACAGAAACTCTACCAAAGCGGTTGCCAACCAGCTGGGTGTAAAGGGATATATTATGAACCTTGAGAATGGTGATGTTTTTATTGCCGCAGAATCCGATGATCTGAGTTTAGAGCTGTTTTTAGAATGGTGCAACAAAGGCCCCGAAGCCGCACGTGTAAGTGGCTTAACCACTACTGATGGCGAAGTGAAAAACTATCGTAATTTTGAAATAGTGAAAAAGTCGCCCACTGCTTAATTTTGCCAATTAAACCTTTTTGTATTGTCTACAGCTAAAAAATTTGCCGGCCAAACTGCTGTTTATGGTCTAAGTACAATTGCCAGCAGGATACTTACTTTTTTTATGACGCCTGTTTATACCCGGGCGTACCCATTGGCGGCCTACGGTATAATTACCACCATGTACAGCTATGTATCTATGGTAAATGCTGCGCTTACATTTGGTATGGAGACTACCTTTTTCAGGTACCTCAATAAATATGCAGATGATAAGCAACGGGTTTACAATAATGCGTTTGCATCGGTACTGGCTGTTACCATTATTTTCCTGGCCTTTAGCTTACCATTTATAGGCAATATTGCCAATTTTATTGATATAGACCATGCTGCCAAACATGGCCATAAAGCTGTAATTGGTACCACCGAGGCAGATTTTTTAAAATATACTTACCTGTTTTTCGCAACCGTTGTGGTTGATGCCTGGTGCGCCATTCCCTTTGTAAAACTACGTGCCGATGGTAAACCCGGTCGTTACGGGGCTATTAAACTGGCGAGCGTATTAATATTTGTAGGCTTTAACCTGGCTTTTATTTATGTAGTACCTTTTTGGGTAAACCATAATTTTGTTGGTACTACCTGGATTAACCAATGGTATGTAAAGGGCTGGGTGGGTTATGTTTTCGTTTCAGAATTAACATCAAGCATCGTTACGTTGCTACTGCTGCTGCCCGAACTATTCAAAATTCGTTTTGATCTGGATAAGAAAATGCTGCTGCAGATGTACAGTTACAGCTGGCCGGTACTCATTGCCAATTTATCATACTTGATTAATGAAAACCTTGACACGCTTTTGCTGGGTAAACTATTGCCGACTAACAGCCTTCGTGATGTTGGTATCTATGGTGCCTGCCGTAAAATTCCTGTTTTTCTGAGTATTTTTATCAATGCCTTCAGGCTGGGGGCCGAGCCGTTCTTTTTTAGTTACGCCAAGAATAAGAATGCTGGCGAAACTTATGCCCGCATTATGAACTATTTTGTAATTACCATTAGTGTGATATTTGTGGCGCTGATAGGTAATATAGAAATACTGAAATATTTTATTAAAGGTCACGACGCAGCACAAGCAGCCCTTTACTGGACGGGCCTGCCCATTATACCGCCGCTGGTGTTGGGTTATGTTTGCCTGGGTATTTATATGAACCTTTCTATCTGGTACAAATTATCAGATCAAACCAAATTCGGGCTTTATATTTCGGGGATTGGGGCTATCGTAACCATTGTACTAAACGTGGCATTTATACCAAAGTATAGTTACATTGCATCGGCATGGACATCATTAGCCGCCTATGCTGTTATGATGATATTATCGTACATATGGGGGCAGAAGTACTACCCGATACCTTATAATTTAAAAAAGAATTTATCGTATATAGTTGTTTCCATCATACTCGTTTATATCTCATTCAGCGTATTCCATCGAAATATTTTTATTGGAAATGCGCTGTTTATTGGTTTTGGTGCCGCAGCTTTATACTTAGAAAGAAAAGAATTAATAGCTTTACTTAGAAAAAAATGATCGTAAGAGTTATCAATAAATCTAAAAATCAATTGCCGGGTTACGAAACTATTCACTCGGCGGGTATGGACCTGCGCGCCGACCTGGAAGCACCTGTAGTTTTGCAGCCGATGGAACGTAAATTGATCCCTACCGGATTGTATATTGAGCTTCCGGAAAGTTATGAAGCGCAGATCAGGCCGCGTAGTGGTTTGGCTTATAAGCATGGTATCAGCATTGTAAATTCGCCGGGTACCATTGATGCCGATTACCGTGGCGAGATTAAGGTTTTATTGGTTAACCTATCGAGTGAAGCATTTGAAATTAATACCGGCGACCGCATTGCACAAATGATTGTGGCCCGCCATGAAAAAGTGAGTTGGGAAGAGGCCGAAATACTAAATGATACCACCCGTGGTGCCGGGGGATATGGACACACAGGTGTAAATTAATACAATGAATTTAAAGCTTACGTTGATTGGAATTGCCTTTTTGCCGGCGCTATGCCTGGCGCAAAGCGCTAATAAAGGGAGCACTGCGGCACAGCCACAGCCCAAGGTAATGACATCAACCGATAGCTTAATGGTAAAGCAACTGTACTTTACAGCCCTGCGCGAAAAAACCATCGAGAACTTTACGCTGGCTACCGATCTGTTTACCCGCATTTTACAAATTGATGCCAACAATGATGCGGCCATGTATGAGCTGGCCAATCTTAAAAAATTAAACAAGGACGATGCCACCGCCGAGCAGCTTTTAGAGCGTGCAACCACCCTTAAACCCGATAACGAATGGTACTGGGCCGGCTTAGCCGCCAGTTACGAGAAGAGCAATAATATTGTTAAGCTCGAAAATGTATTCGATCAGCTTATCAGGCTCAACAGCGATAATCCCGATTATTACATTGATAAAGCCAACGCACTATCTATCGATAAAAAATATGATGAGGCTTTAACAACCTACGATGAGCTGGAAAAAATAACCGGCCCAACGGATGAGTTATTGCTTAAGCGCCAGAAAATTTATTTGATGCAAGGCAAGCTGGATAAAGCTACTGCCAGTTTAAAAGGGGCCATTGCTGCCAACCCTAACCAGGTAAAATATTATTTGATGTTGGGCGAGGTGTACAACTCCAACAATTTAACGGACGAAGCTTTAAGCACTTTTCAAAAGGCCGAAAAGATTGACCCGCAAAATGGTTATGTGCACCTGGAGCTGGCCGATATTTATCGTGCTAAAAAAAGTTACGAAGCCAGCTTTAACCAATTAAAACTGGCATTTGCTATCCCGGCTTTAGGGGCGGAGCAGAAAATGAGGATCATATTGGGCTATCTGCCTAAATTCCCTGATCCTAATGCCAAAGCAAGTGCGCTGGAGTTAAGCCGCATTGTTACAGTAGCCCATCCAACAGAATCGAAAGCTTTTGCGCTTTATGGCGATATGCTGGTGCAAAACCAAATGTATAAAGAGGCAAAAGTTCAATACCAGAAATCATTGCAGCTTAACGACCAGGTTTATGCCGTGCACGAGCAACTGGTGCGGATTGAGCTGGGTGATAATGATCTGGATGGTGCCATTAAAGATGGCGAAAATGCATTGTCGCTTTTCCCTAACCAGGCATGGATGAACTATTTGGTAGGTGTATCATGGATGCAAAAGAAGAATTACACCAAGGCGTTGAGTTATATTAAAAACGCAACTTCATTAGAAGTTCAGGATAAGGACTTACTTTCGCAAAGTTTTTCGGCCCTGGGCGATTGTTATCATGAGATGAAAAATGAGAAGCAGTCTGACGAATCGTACGATAAATCATTAAGCTACAATCCGGACAATGCTTATACGTTAAATAACTATGCCTATTACCTTTCGGTAAGAGGAGTGGAGCTTGATAAGGCAGAGCGGATGTCGAAACATTCGAACGATCTGCAGCCGGCAACTGCATCTTTCGAAGATACTTACGCCTGGATCTTGTTTAAGCAAAAGAAATATGCCGAAGCCAAGGTATGGATGGAGAAGGCTTTGGTGAACGATAAAGACCATAGTGCAGTACAGATAGAACATTATGGCGACATAATGTTTTACTTAGGTAATGTAGAGGCTGCTGTAGAAAACTGGAAAAAAGCCAAAGCATACGGAGGGCAGTCTTCGGTTTTAGAGCGCAAAATAAATGAAAAGAAATATATCGAATAGTATACTACTGTTAAGCAGTTTAATAATAATGGCGGGCTGCCATACCAAAAAAAAGCTGGTTACCCGGACCGCTGATAGTGCCGCTGTTACGCATACGGACAATGCTGCCAGTATGACTAAGAAGAAAATAGAAGCTATACGTGCTAAACAGGTAAACTTTAACACCTTTTCTGGCAAAGCAAAAACCAAGCTGAACATTAACGGCAACACCAATGATGTTACGCTTAACATCCGTATACTGAAAGATCAGAAGATCTGGGTTTCTATCACCGCTATTGCCGGTATCGAGGTTGCCCGTGCTATGATTACGCCTGATAGTATTTTGGTAATGAACCGCCTGCAAAGCGTTTATATTAAAAAGCCTTTCAGCTACATCTATACTTATGCCAGCAGGCAGGTAAATTATAAAACGGTTGAATCATTACTGGTGGGCAACGCCATCCCCGAAACTTTGAATGATAATACCACGTTGGAACCATCAAACGGCAACACTATATTAAAGGGTACGCTGGCAGATTTGATCTATCAGCTAACCGTTGGTCCCGATCTAAAAGTGAGCAACACCTCGCTTAACAACCAGGAAGCATCACAATCGTTACAAATCAATTATGGCAATTTTATACAGGCCACAAACCGGGTTATACCTTCGCAAATCTCCTTTACTTCAAAAGTAAAGGATAAAAACATCCAGGCCGACCTGAATTATTCGAAGGCTGATTTTGATTTGCCGCTCGAATTTCCATTCAGTGTGCCAAAGAGGTTTTCACTGGTAGATTAAAATTGTATTTTTGGTTTGATGAAATTTTTAAGAACTGTATTCTTTTTCGTGCTTGCGCTAACCGCCGTAAATGCCTTTGCGCAAAGCAGTGCTGAGCTAAAACGCCGTCGTGATAAACTAAACGAAGAGCTTGAGCAACTGAATAATGAATATCAGGAAACTGCAAAAAACAAGAAAACTACGCTTAAGCAGCTTAATATTTTAAAGGCCCAGATTAGCTTGCGCGAAGATAAGATCAGCACCCTTAACTCTGAAGTGCGCCTTTTAGGTAACCAAATTAACGAAAATACTAACAACGTACACTCGCTGCAAAGCCAGCTCGATCAGCTGAAGAAAGAGTATGCAGCCATGATTGTTTTTGCTTACCATAACCAAAGTGCCTATAACAAACTGATGTTTGTTTTTGCATCGCAGGATTTTAACCAGGCATACAAACGCTTAACTTATTTACAGCAATTCGGTACCTATCGCCAGCGCCAGGCCGAATCGATTCAAGGCACCCAAAAGGAGTTGAAAGTAAAGATTAACCAGCTCGACCGTACCAAGGATCAGCAAAGCACCTTGTTAAAAGATCAGGAAAAAGAGAAACAAACACTTGGGCAGGAAAAAAATAGCCAGCTGGCAGTGATAAGTGATCTGTCTAAACACCAGGGCGAATTAAAGCAACAGCTTAAGGATGCACAGCAACAAAAGGCTAAAATAGAATCACAAATTAGGGTTGCTATTCGCCGTGAGGTAGAAGAAGCTCGTAGAAAAGCCGAGGCCGAGGGCTGCTGCTGCACGTGCCGCTGCCGAAAGAGCGAGACTGGCTGCTGCTAATCCGGGTAGCCCAGCTCCCAGAGAGCCTGCACCGGCTGCTGCTAAAGCATCAACCAATAGCGAGCTGCTGAACGCAACACCGGAGTTTGCCAAACTATCTAACGACTTTTTAGGTAATAAAGGCCGTTTACCATGGCCGGTTGCCAATGGAGTAATTACACAGGAGTTTGGTTTAACGTATATCGAGGGTATTAAAACTGATAATCCGGGTATTGATATCCGTACCAATTCGGGCGCTGCGGTAAGGGCAATCTTCTCGGGCGAGGTAACCAGCGTAAACAATATTAGTGGTACTTACCTCGTTGTAATAAGGCACGGTGAATATTTTACAGCCTACGCCAACCTAAAATCCGTAAGTGTATCTAAAGGCGATAAAATTGGTATCAAACAAAACTTGGGTACGGTAGCTACTGATGGCGCTACCGGCGAAACACAAGTGCATTTTGAGTTATACAAAGGTCAAAATGCGGTAAACCCTAAGTTATGGCTTGCTAATCAATAAATTATAAACTTTGTAATATTTAATTTGTCTATATTTGTAAATTCATTCATCAATATGTTACACCCCATATTTTTATTCCTGAATATCGGTTCATCCGAAATGATACTGATAGTCTTTGTGGCATTAATGCTTTTCGGAGGAGAAAGGTTACCGCAAATTGCTAAAGGCTTAGGTAAAGGAATACGCGATTTTAAGGATGCATCAGAAGGCGTTAAACGCGAGATACACAACCAGATTAATAACTTTGAAGAAAAGAATGAAACTGTTGTAGCTCCCGAGCCTGATAAAAACCTGCCGGTTGTGGCTAATACCGTAGCCCTTGCAGATCCTTTTGCCCCACCCGCAGTAGCAGAACATCACGAAACTCCTGCATTAGAAGAGCATCACGAAGCTGCAATACCAACAATAAATCAGCACAACGATATAGCACCTGCCGGCGAAAGCTACGCAGACTTGTCGCACCTGGTAACACCGGTACATACTGAAGTTACGCACGTGGCAGAAAACCATATCAGTCTTTCACACGTAAGTGAAGAACCTGCTACGAATACTGAAGAGAAAAAAAGTTAAGACACAAGAATAATATTAATCATATAAATTAAAAATCATCATGGGTGGATTAGGCGCACCAGAAATCATTCTGATTATCATTGCAATTTTAATTCTGTTTGGCGGAAAGAAAATTCCTGAACTAATGAAAGGTTTAGGTAAAGGCATGAAAGAATTTAAAGATGCTCAGAATGGCGATCATTCTGAACCAACTTCTACTACAACCACACACAGACCAGAAGAAAAAACTAACGTTTAATTTCGTTTAGTTTTCATTCAGATTGTCTGGTTAGTATACCGGATTGGTAAACTTATTAGTTGAAACTATGCTTTCAACTAATAAGTTTTTTTATTTTTAGCCCATGGCTAAAACTTATACTTCTTTAAGTGAAATAAAAAACGAACTGCTGCAAGGCGGTATCACTGTAGAAGGT
The DNA here is from genome assembly GCA_903644075.1 of Sphingobacteriaceae bacterium. Lineage (GTDB taxonomy): Bacteria > Bacteroidota > Bacteroidia > Sphingobacteriales > Sphingobacteriaceae > Mucilaginibacter. The sequence continues at coordinate 10,582 of CAHJXH010000150.1, forward strand.
CTTGTGAAAAATTACCTGGCGCAAGCCAAAGCTAATGCGCACTTAAACGCCTTTAATGAGGTTTTTGGAGAAGAATCGCTTACGCGTGCTGTTGAAATAGACGAAAAACTGAAAGCCGGTAACGCAGGTAAACTGGCGGGCATGGTAATCAGCATTAAAGATAATATCCTCTACAAGGGGCATAAAGCCACGGCATCATCCAAAATACTGGATAATTATACCGCCATTTACTCATCAACCATAGTAGAACGTTTGCTGGCCGAAGACGCCATTATTATAGGTCGCTGCAATTGCGATGAGTTTGCCATGGGTGCATCCAACGAAAGCTCTTACTACGGCCCCGTAAAAAACCATGCCGACGAAAGCCGTGTGCCGGGTGGTTCATCGGGCGGTTCGGCAGTAAGTGTGCAGGCGGGTATGTGCCATGCTGCCATTGGTACAGATACCGGCGGTTCGGTAAGGCAGCCTGCCTCGTTTTGTAATGCCATTGGTTTTAAACCAACTTATGGCCGCATTTCGCGCCATGGTGTTATTGCCTATGCCTCGTCTTTCGACCAGGTGGGGACAATTACACATTCTATCGAAGATGCTGCTTTGCTATTAGAAATAATGGCTGGCCGCGATGCTTTTGATAGTACCTTGATTCAGGAAGAAGTACCGGCTTATAGTACCCAACTAAAAGCAGAAACATCACCTAAAAAAATAGCCTACTTACGCGAGGCCTTAGAACGCCCGGGACTTGATCCGGAAATTAAAGAGGCGCTACTAAAATCAATCGGAGATTTAAAAGCAGCCGGGCATACGGTAGAACCGGTATCATTTGAATACCTGGATTACGTAGTGCCAACCTATTATATCCTAACCATGGCCGAGGCTTCATCAAACTTAGCCCGGTATGATGGCGTTCATTATGGCTACCGCAGCCCCCAGGCGACAGATTTAATGTCGACCTATAAACTTTCCCGCTCCGAAGGTTTTGGAGTAGAAGTGAAGAGGCGCATTATGCTGGGCACGTTTATTTTAAGCGCGGGCTACTACGATGCCTACTACACCAAGGCGCAAAAAATGCGCAGATTGATCCGCGAAAAAACAGAAGAAATATTGGATAACTATGACTTTATCCTGACACCCACAGCGCCCGAACCTGCGTATAAATTGGGTAGAGAAGAGAAGGATCCTGTGGTTGCTTACCTGGCCGATATATTTACGGTGCAGGCTTCATTATCCGGCATGCCGGCAATATCGTTACCGGTAAAAGTTAAAGAAAGTGCATTGCCGTTTGGCTTGCAACTGGTTGCCAAAAGGTTTGCTGAACAGGACTTGTTAAATTTCTCAAAAACTTTTTTAAATCTGAGTTAAAGTTATTATTTTAGTCAAACCAATTTTAACCTTAGCACACAGGCATTTAAATATTTTTAGGATGAAATTTTATACTGTTGTTG
>CAHJXH010000151.1 GCA_903644075.1 Sphingobacteriaceae bacterium
CCACCAGCACTACTAAGAAAAGTACTACCAAACCTTAATTTTTAATTTCAAAAAAAGTAACAGAAAAGCCTGGCATTTGCCAGGCTTTTCTGTTTGTTTAACTTAACAACATCCGATACCTATCGGATCAAAAACTCGCTATTATAAAAATACCGGCCTGTCCAACTTCATGGCTATGCGATAGGCGGCATTCATTAAACCTACATGGCTGTATGCCTGCGGGAAGTTACCCCACATGCTGCCGCTTTCTTCATCCACATCTTCGCTGAATAGTTTGAGGTGATTGCTGTATTGTAGCAGATTGGCAAATTCCTTTTGGGCATCATCCAGTCGGCCCACGCAGGCCAGGGCTTCTACATACCAGAAAGCGCAGATCAGGAAGGTGGTTTTAGGTTTACCAAAATCATCTGCATGCAGGTAACGGTAGAACAAGCCGTTAGGTGTTTTCAATTCTTTCTCAAGGGCAATCAAGTGATCCCTGGCGCGATCACTTGCCGGGTCGAGATAGTTCATCATAATCAATTGCAACGTACTGGCATCGAGATATGAGCTTCCTGCGGCATTGGTATAAACCTTACGAACCGGGTCGTAACAGCTTTCAATATGTTCGGCTGCGCGGTTTTTAAGTGTTACTGCTTTATCAATCAATTCCTGGTTATTAATTGTGCGAGCCATTTTCTCAGCAGCATTAGCACCAGCCCATTGGAAAAGGTTACTGTAACAGTGGATATTAGCCATATTACGAAACTCCCAGATCCCGGCATCTTTTTCGTCAATGGTAGCTTCAATTTTATTCAGGATGTATCCGATCCATTTAGCAGAATCCTTACGTTCGGCAAAGATAAAACGGTGGTCTGTATACAATGGCAGCATGCTCACCATTACCTGCCCGTAAATATCATTCTGGATGTGCTCATAAGCCTGGTTACCTATGCGTACAGGTTGTTCGCCCATATAGCCTTCCAGGCCGGTTAATATCTCTTCGGTTAATGTCTTTTTACCGGTAATACCGTAGAGGGGCTGGTAACGGTTATCTTCGGCAAAAGAGATATCCGTTACGTAGCTAAAATATTTCTCCATTTCCTCAAAATGCCCGATGTGGTTAAGCGCCTGGATTACATAGTAAGTATCACGCAGCCAGCAATAACGGTAATCCCAGTTACGGGTACTGCCGGGGAATTCTGGTAAGCTAGTAGTACTTGCTGCAATAATAGCCCCGGTATCTTCATACTGGTGGATCTTCAAAGCCAAAGCCGAACGAATTACGAAAGGCTGGTAAAACCCGGCAATAGAGGAGTGCTTAATCCACCTGCGCCAGTATGCCGTTGTTTCGCTCAAAAAGCGATCGGCAGTGCTGATTAGCGGAGCCTCCAAAGGTTCGCCATACGTAAGTACTAGATACTTTACTTCATTCAATACAAAAGCCTGTTCGTCAAACACATAACTGATAGGTATATTGGTAGTTAAACGAATGCGCTCATCACCACCTAAAAACTGGATATGGTTACTGCCCCTGTTAACGGTTAGCTTGGTTTCGCCATAGTCAGACACAGGCGCACACCTTACCGTAATGCGTGGCGAACCCTCTATAGCTTCAACCTTACGTACCAGCATCAGGGGTTTATAATAACGTTGGTGTTCAAAAAAGCGCGGTGCAAAATCAGTTACGCGGTAGCTTTCGCCGTTGGCAAGAGTAATTTCGGTAATCAGTACGTTGGTATTTTCCAGGTAGTATTGGTTGCTGGTGTAGCTGCCTTCGGGGCGGATGTTAAACTCACCGCCTTTTTTGCTATCCAGCAAGCCGCCGAAAATAAAAGTGCTATCAAATTGGGGCCAGCAAAGCCAATCTATATTGGTATTTTTATTAACGTGGGCCAGGAAACCGCAGTTGCCTATAATCCCGGTCTCGTAAACGTGTCTTTCCATGATAGGGTTGTAACAAGGCTTTATTCAATTTGTTGATTTGGCAATTAGATAATTTGTCAATAAAGCTCGTTTTGTCAATTTGTTGACTAGTTAATTTGCCAATGAACCAAAAATTTAAATTGTTAGTTTTCGGCGCTCGTTTTTTTAAAGAAATGCGTCATTTCGACACAAAAAAGCACCTGGTTTTTCGTCTCGATTCTTGATTCGCGACCCTAGATTCTATTGGCCGATTTTTACTCCAAAAAACGAGAAACTTGCTTTAAATTATCGACCAAACACGCTATAAATCAGTAGTTTTTTACAAAAATTCATAAAAAATTAATTTTTATTATTTTAAATACATTTTTATATATTTGAAAAGTAAGGGTTAAGCCTTTTGCTTTCTGATAATTAAGTTTTATTTTTCAGTTGGGCTAATGACATTAATCTTCAATAAAAAATTTAATACGTATTTATAATTATGAAAACTGGAAAAGTAAAATGGTTTAACACACAAAAAGGCTACGGTTTTATCGTGACTGAAGATGGTAAAGACCTTTTTGTACATTTCAAAGATGTACAAGGTGGCGTAAATGCCATTAAGGACAATGATGACGTAGAGTATGATGTGGAAGAAGGCAGAAAAGGATTACAAGCTGTAAAAGTGAAAAAGATATAATCTATCGTTCTGATATGATGAAACCCTTGCAATGCAGGGGTTTTTTTATGCTTTTTATTTTGCTGTTAAAGTACATTTACTACATTAGACCTTCCAATTAAAAACACTAATGACCGAAAACGCCGATAAGCTCACTAAAAATGTAATTTTCCTGGTTCTGGTTGCCGCACTGGGCTATTTTGTAGATATATACGATCTGGTTGTATTCTCGGTAATCCGCCTTAAAAGTTTACATGATATCGGTGTGCCAGATGCCGATATGCGTACCACAGGTGCATTTGTGCTGAACATGCAAATGTTCGGCCTGCTGGTTGGCGGTATTATCTGGGGTATTATTGGTGATAAATACGGCCGCATTAAAGTATTATTTGGATCGATACTCATGTATTCGCTGGCCAATTTTGCAAATGGTTTGGTACATGACATTACCTCATACGCTATAGTGCGTGTAATAGCCGGTATTGGCCTCGCAGGAGAACTTGGTGCAGGCATTACCCTAGTAAGCGAAACCCTAAGCAAAGAGAAGCGTGGTTACGGTACCATGGTTGTAGCCGTTATTGGTTTGCTGGGTGCCGTTGCAGCTGCGCAGGTTGGTAAACACGATTGGCGTGTGGCTTACTTTGTTGGCGGTGGCTTAGGGATCTGTTTACTACTACTTCGTTTGGGCACTTTCGAATCGGGCATGTTTAAACAGGTAGAGAAAAGCAATGTATCTAAAGGCAACATACTGATGTTGTTTAACAACCGTAAACGCTTTGTTAAATATCTGTGCTGTATATTAATTGGCGCACCACTTTGGTATGTGGTGGGTATATTGGTAACACAATCGCCCGAGTTCGGCAAGGCATTGGGTGCTAAAGAATTATTAAGCCCCGGCACGGGTATTATGTATACCTACATTGGTATTGCCATTGGCGATGTTGCGGCGGGGTTGTTTGCCCAGTTCACCAAATCGCGCAGGCTTACTATGCTGGTATTTTTGCTGATGACTTTAGTTAGCACATTCTGCTACCTGGGCAGCACAGGCATCACTACCGAAAAATTTATAGCCCTTTGTTTCTTTATGGGCTGCACGGTTGGCTATTGGGCTACTTTTGTTACTATTGCTTCCGAGCAGTTTGGTACAAATATTCGCTCTACAGTTACTACAACTGTTCCAAATTTTGTGCGTGGTGCATTAATCCCTATCAGTGCCTGCTTTAACCTGTTGGTTGTGCATTACGGCATGATTAAGAGCGGTTACATCATGATGGTAGTACTTACAGTAATTGCACTGCTGGCACTCAGCAGATTAAAAGAAAGTTTTGGTAAAGATCTTAATTATGTGGAAACCGACGGCGCAGAGCCTATCGGTCACGCAAATGTAGCTTAAGTGATAATAGTTTTTGCCAATACCATTATTTCTGCATTTTTGCGGCCATGATCACTAAGGAAGAGATAGCCGAAGGCTACCGCCAGATACAGGATGAAATTTGTGCAGGCTTAGAAGCCCTGGATGGTGTTGCCAAATTTGAAGAAGAACTTTGGGAACGTGACGGTGGCGGCGGTGGCCGTACCCGTGTACTGCAAAACGGAAACATCCTCGAAAAAGGCGGCGTAAACTTCTCTGCCGTACATGGCGAATTGCCAGACGCTGTTAAGAAAGCCTTCAAAGCCGATAGTGATGAGTTTTTTGCTACTGGTGTATCTATCGTAATGCATCCTAATCACCCGATGGTGCCCATAATCCACATGAATATCCGCTACTTCGAAATGCCGGCCAAAGCAGGAGAGGAGCCTATCCGCTGGTTTGGCGGTGGTATTGATGTTACACCGCATTATGTATTTGAGGATGACGCCAAGTTCTTCCATAATCACCTGAAATCAGTTTGTGATCAATTCAACGCCGATTTCTATACCAAATTTAAAGCCTGGGCCGATGATTATTTTTTCATCAAACATCGTGAAGAGACCCGTGGCATAGGCGGTATATTTTACGACAGATTAAAGGCAGATGATAACCTGAGCTGGGAAACCATATTTGAGTTCTCGAAAGCGGTAGGCCGTTCGTTTTTGCCGGTATACACTGAGCTGGTTAACCGTAACCGAAATAAAACTTATACCGAAGCCGAGCAAGAATGGCAATACCTGCGTCGCAGCCGATATGCCGAGTTTAACCTTGTGTATGATGCCGGTACCAAATTTGGACTCGAAACTAACGGACGTATCGAATCGATATTGATGAGTTTGCCACCAACTGCCAAATGGTTTTATAACTTTAAACCAGAGGCCGGTAGTAATGAAGAGCATACTTTATCGTTATTGAAAAAGGGGATTGATTGGGTTAGATAATAAATTATTATAAAACCGTCATGCTGAACTTGTTTCAGCACCCCACGTGCTAAGTTTAAGAAATACAATGTCTGCAACCTGTCCTGTGGGGTGCCGAAACAAGTTCGGCATGACGGGCGGTGAAATAAATAACATGAAAAAACTCATCTCCTTAATACCATTCCTTTTACCAGTTATTACCATCCTTTCTGCCTTTCAACAAACGAAATCCCTAAAAGGTACCTGGCAATTTGTAGGTGGCATTTACAATGGCAAAGTAGATAGCGGCACAAATGAATATAAACTACAACGCAAATACGACGCTGCCCATTTCGATGCCTTTATCATCGAGCCGAAAGAAAAACCTATAAAATACCAAAGCGGTGATTATACTTTACTGGGCGACACGTGTTTAGAGACTGAAACCTTTAGCACTCAGCCATCAAACCTTACCGGTAAAACCATCCATTACCATATTAAACTTAGCCACGATACCTTGACTTTTAGTGGTAAACTGCCATCCGGGATGCAGATTGAAGAATATTGGAAAAAAGTAAAGTAATAGCCCTCAAACACATAGTGAGCGCCAAATGCCATACGCAGTGTTGGTAACTTAATGTGGTTTTTATGTTAAATTTCTTATCTTCGCAGGTCGCTATAAAAACATCTTAAAACCAGTTACAAGCGTAACATTTTTCTACAGAATAATTAAAAAATGGCTGAAGATACAGGAAACCAAAATCCACACAACGAAGACAGAATAATTCCGATAAATATTGATGAAGAGATGCGCTCGGCGTACATTGATTATTCAATGTCTGTTATCGTATCACGTGCACTTCCCGATGTGCGCGATGGTTTAAAGCCGGTTCACCGCCGTGTACTTTACGGTATGCTTGACCTGGGTTTAGCCTCCAATAAACAACACAAAAAATCAGCACGTATTGTTGGTGAGGTGCTTGGTAAGTACCACCCGCACGGTGATACCTCAGTTTACGATGCCATGGTGCGTATGGCCCAGGATTGGAGCTTACGTTACCCTTTTGTAAACGGGCAAGGTAACTACGGATCTATCGATGGTGACCAGCCAGCGGCAATGCGTTATACGGAGGCAAAACTGGAGAGGATTGCCGAAGAGATGCTGGCCGATATCAACAAAGACACAATTGATTATCAATTGAACTTTGATGACTCGCTGGAAGAGCCAACTGTGCTACCCGCTAAAATCCCTAACTTACTGGTAAACGGTGCATCTGGTATCGCAGTAGGTATGGCTACCAACATGGCACCACACAACCTTACCGAGGTTGTTACCGCAACAATTGCTTACATTGATAACCGCGATGCGGAAGTTGGCGAATTGATGCAATACATCAAAGGCCCCGATTTCCCAACCGGTGGTATTATTTATGGTGTAGAAGGAGCGAGGGAAGCTTTCGAAACCGGTCGTGGCCGTATAGTGATCCGTGCTCGCGCGGAGATTGAAACTTATAATGGCGAGCGTGAGCGTATCATTGTCAGCGAAATACCTTACCAGGTAAACAAGGCAATGATGATTGAGCGTACTGCCGAGCTGGTTAACGAAAAGAAGATCGAGGGTATTTCTGCCATCCGTGATGAATCTAACCGTGAAGGTATCCGTATCGTTTACGAGATTAAACGTGAGGCAAATTCTTCAATCGTTTTAAATAACTTATACAAATACACATCATTACAAACCTCTTTCAGTGTAAATAACATTGCGCTGGTAAAAGGCCGCCCAATGATGTTGAACCTTAAAGACCTGATCCACCATTTTGTGGAGCACCGTCACGAGGTGGTTATCCGTCGTACCAAATATGACTTGGCCGAGGCCGAAAAACGTGCGCACATTCTGGAGGGTTTATTGATCGCCTTAGATCATCTGGATGAAGTAATCCAACTGATCCGCAGTTCAAACACACCGGACGAAGCCCGCGAAGGCTTAATGAGCCGTTTTGGTTTAAGCGACATCCAGGCACGTGCTATTCTGGATATGACTCTAAGAAGGTTAACCGGACTGGAGCGCGATAAGATTAAAGATGAGTACAATGCTTTAATGGAAACCATTGCTTACTTAAAAACTATCCTTGCCGATGAAGGCCTGCGTATGCAGATCATCAAAGACGAGCTGATTGAGATCCGTGAGAAATATGGCGATGAGCGTAAAACCGAGATAGTACACTCAGCTGCAGAAATGCAAACTGAAGACTTTATTGAGGATGAAGATGTTGTTATCACCATCTCGCACGAAGGTTATATTAAACGTACTGCGTTGACTGAATATCGTCGCCAGGCGCGTGGTGGTAAAGGTGCTATTGGCAGCAATAGTCGTGATGCAGATTTTATTGAGCACTTGCTGATTGCTTCGAATCACAATTACATGTTGTTCTTTACCGAAGCCGGTCGTTGTTTCTGGTTAAGAGTATTTGAAATTCCGGAAGGCACACGTACTTCTAAAGGCCGTGCCATCCAGAACATTATTAATATACCAAAAGAAGAGAAGATCAAGGCTTACATCAAGCTGATCAGCCTGAAAGATAAAGAATACCTCGAGAATAACTTTATCATCATGTGTACCACTAAAGGTACCATCAAGAAAACTTCGTTAGAAGCTTACTCTCGTCCGCGTTCAAACGGTATCAACGCCATTAACATTAACGATGGTGATACTTTATTAGCTGCAACCTTAACCACAGGTACCAGCGAAATTGTAATGGCTATCAGTTCGGGAAGAGCAATCCGCTTTAACGAATCGACTGTTAGACCAATGGGACGTACTGCAACCGGTGTACGTGGTATTACATTAGAGAGTGATAAGGATGAAGTTGTTGGTATGATTGCCATCAATGATCCGGGCACTTCCGTATTGGTAGTATCAGAAAAAGGTTACGGTAAACGTACTGATATTGATGATTACCGCGTTACTAACCGTGGCGGTAAGGGTGTTAAAACAATCAGCGTAACTGAAAAAACCGGCAAACTTGTTGCCATAAAAGATGTTACTGATCAGGATGACTTAATGATCATCAATAAATCGGGTATCATTATCCGTATCGCGGTGAGCGAAATGCGTGTAATGGGACGTGCAACACAAGGGGTGAGGTTAATTACCCTGAAAAACAATGACGAAATTGCATCAGTAGCGAAAATTGAGCACAGTGAAGAAGAGGAATTAGAAGAAGCTTTAGTTGTAGAAGAAGGTACTGAGGGTACAAAACTACCAACAGAAGCTGATACTATGGGCGTTGCAACTGATACAATTGAAGATGCTGATGAAATAACAGACGAGCCCGATACAGAAGAAGATCAGGACGAAACTGAAGAAGAAGAATAACAAATAACTATGCTGGGGCGTAAAATAATTTTATCGCTTTTTATCTTATTGTTTACTGCACCTTTTGCGTTTAGCCAAACGGAGGCGTTGAAAGGTGTAGTAAATAACCTGGCTTTTTACAGGCAACAGAAAGATCTCAAGTATCTTACCAATGCCCGTAAGCAGGTTGATAGTTTGATAAAAACAAAAAAGGATTCATCAAACGTGCCTAAAAGCGTTTTCAGGGCAGTGGTTTACAGTAGTATATTGTATACCGATTCACTGAATAAATTAGGCGTACCTGCCAATACGCTGGATCAGATAAGCGCATTGGTTGATCATCTCTCTGGCACTAACCAGATCTTTAAATACCAGGTAGAGATGGATTTTTCTAAACGCTGCCTGGGTAATGTATATATCCGCAATGGCGCATTAGCATTAAAGGATAAAAAATACGAAACCGCACTAGGCAATTTTCAAAAAGCCCAACACTTTGTTCCGCGTTATCGCCGTATTAATGGTTATATAGCTTATACCAACAATCTGTTAGGTAAATATGTTGATGCAGCCCGCTCTTACACTTTACTGTTAAATACAGATACTGTACAAAGTGAAGATATTATAGCGGCCGCTAATGTTTACAAAACCCTGGGCGACACTACAAAAGCACTACAGTTGCTGCAAAAAGGGCGTAAATTACTACCAGATGATGATGCCTTACTTTATGACGAGGCCAACATTTACACCAACCGTAAAGACTATAAAGCATTAGCGCCTTTATTGCCTCAGTTATTGGGTAAAAATCCCAAGAACCCTCAACTGGCTTTTATGGCAGCAAATTGTTACGATCATTTAAATGATGGGGATAGGGCAGAGTCGTTATATTTACAGGCGATTGAATTGAGAAGCAGGTATTATGATGCCGTTTTTAATCTGGGATTATTATATTTTAAAGAATATGCCAATAAGGATGGCGACCAGCAGAAAAATATTGGACGTGCAATTCAGTGGTTTGAAAAAGCAAACACTATATTGCCGAACAATTTGCAATGTTTGCAATTATTGCAATGGGCGTATCTAAAAACGAGGAACGAAGACCAATTAAATAGGATTAACGATAAATTAAAACAACTAACAAATTAATAAGTATGAAAATCAGGATTTTAATGACCGGCTTGCTTGGCCTTGTTGCGACAACAACATTTGCGCAAAAAGGGGAGTTAAATAACGCACAAAGCGAGTACGATAAATACGAAACCTCAAGAGGTAACAAATTAACTGCCGCTATTGCTGCTACAAGCATCGCTAATGCTAAAACCTCGATCGATAAAGCAGTTCTTAACGAAAAAACTTCGGTAATGCCGCAAACCTTTGCTTTAAAAGGTGCTATTTATTCGTCATTAGCAGTTCAGGATTCAGTTCCGGCTACATCGGCTCCATTATTTGCATCAGCAGAAGAAGCCATTAAAAAAGCTAAAGAATTAGATACAAAAGGCGAAAACAAAAAACTGATAGACCATGCCAATGTTAACCTGGCACAATACCAGTTAACTAAAGGTGTTAGGGATTATCAGAATAAGGATTTCAAAAACGCTTACAAATCATTCGATTACTATCGTAATGTATTGCCTGAAGATACAAATGCTATCTACTACACTGGTTTAGCAGCAGCTAACGCTAATATGTATCCGGAAGCCATTACTAACTACAACAAGCTGTTAACTACCAATTATTCTGGTAAACAACACATTTACACAGATTTGTCTACCATTTACTTATTAAATAAAGACACCACAGGTGCTTTGAAAGTTGTAAGCGATGGTGTAGCTAAATATCCAACCAATGCAGATTTCCGCAAACGCGAGGTAGAAATCTACCTGCAAACCGGCAGACAAAAAGAAGTGATCGACAAAATTAACGCAGCTATTGCTAACGATCCTAAAAACAAATCACTGTATTACTATGCTGGTTTAACTTATTCTCAAGCTGCAGAATCTGCAGGTAAAGATGCAACAAAAGCTAAAGATGCTGCCGGTAAAGCAGCAGCGCAAAAAAATAAAGAAGAGAACTTTGCTAAAGCAACAGAAATGTACAAAAAAGCTTTAGAACTGGATCCTAATTATTTTGAAGCTAACCTTAACCTGGGTTATGTATTGCTTAGCCCGGCTATTGATATGTACAATGCAGCAAATAAATTACCGGCAAGCCAGCAAAAAGCTTACGATGCAGCTATAGCTAAAGCAAGCGCTCAATTTGATGTGGCTAAACCATACTTGCTAAAAGCGGTAGAACTTAACCCAAAATCATATGATGCATTAAATAACCTTAAAACTTATTACTTAGGTAAAAAGGATACAGCACATGCAACAGAGATTCAAAAGCAAATCGACGCATTAAAATAATATTAAAAAGGCTTCTCGAAAGAGAGGCCTTTTTAATAACTTGCTTACTTAACATAATGTTAATTATAGGAATTAATATTATTACTAAATAGGGGCTTTATATCAGGTTTAAACTATAGATTATTATTACTAAATTTGTTAGTAATGAAACGATCCGGTTCTGCAGATTTACCTTTACATTATGGCTATGTACCGCAATGGCTCGCCATACGCATGGCTAAACTTGGCCTGGCTGTAGCTGAAACTATTGTGATGGATTTCGGTACAGATGAATTTATTCGTCGGTTAAGCGATCCTTTTTGGTTTCAAAGTTTGGGTGCTGTTATGGGTATGGACTGGCATTCGTCGGGCATCACCACATCGGTTATGGGTGCTTTGAAACGATCAATCAATCCACACGCTAAAGAACTGGGAATTTATATCACCGGCGGTAAAGGAAAATACTCGCGCGAAACACCGAATGAGTTGATTAAAATCGGCAACCAAACCGGTTTAAATGGTACAGAGCTGGTTAAATGCAGCAAGCTTGCGGCCAAGGTTGACAATACGGCTATACAAGACGGCTACCAATTGTATACCCACAATTTTATTGTAAGTAAAAGTGGGCAATGGACTGTTGTACAGCAAGGTATGAGCGCAGCAAATAAAACCGCTCGCCGTTATCACTGGCATTCTGAAGGTTTAAAGTCTTTCGTAAACGATCCGCATACATTTATTTACGGACAGAACGCCGGTATGATTTTGAACATGGCCGATAAAGCAGCAGATCCGTCGCGTAATGCCATTATGCAAATGGCTGATGAACATCCGAATGATATGCTGGCCGAGGTAAACAAGTTAGTAATGCCGAACCATCATGACGTGCGTGCCGAGAATGTTGATTTAAAAAGATTAGGTGCAGTATTATGGCTGGCGCATGAAAAGCGCCCAAAAGATTTTGAAGAATTATTATTACTCGAAGGTTTAGGTCCGCGAACTTTGCAATCATTAGCTTTGGTTAGCGAAGTAATTTACGGAACGCCGGCAAGGTTTAAAGACCCTGCAAGGTTTTCATTTGCGCATGGCGGAAAGGACGGGCACCCCTTCCCTGTTCCTATTAAGGTTTATGATGATACTTTAAAAACCTTACAAACTGCTATTTATAAAGCAAAGATCGGGCAGTCTGAAAAGAAAGATGCCATACGCAGTTTAACAGCAATAGCCCAGCGCGCAGAACAAGATTTTACCCCGAATGCAAATTTCGACCAGGTAATACAACAAGAACTCGATAATTCATGGCGATACGGTGGCCGTACTGTTATGGGTAAAGCAAAACCGCCTGTTGAGCA
>CAHJXH010000152.1 GCA_903644075.1 Sphingobacteriaceae bacterium
TTTGAGTGCTCAATACCCTTAGTAGTTTTGTAACTCTTCAATTCATACTTAAAAGCATTGTCGTTAAAAGGGTCAATGTGGAGTATCAGCTTAGAGAGTTCTAAAACAAGCTTAAAATTTTTTTCTTTATACAATTTGTCTAATTGAGGCGACAGGGCATCCATCAATTGCTCATCATATTTTTGCTTAAAATCATCAACCCATTGATCGGCCATTTCAGATAGTAGTCCACCCCGGGAAATCAGATCATAATATTCATCAATCAATTGATCATGATCTGTCGATGCGTTATTCAGCTGATCATAAATCACAAAGTAATCGCAGAAAAAGGTATTTTCTGTTTCAAATACATAGGTATCGTTTACAAAAAGTAACTGCAAACCTTTAATATCTGCAATGCTGTTACGCAGGTGGTTAAAAGTAACACCCTTAATGTTTTTTGTTTTGGCAACATCTTTATCCGGCCATAAGGTCAATGATATTTTTTTCGAACTAATACCTTTCCCATTTTTACTGTTTAAAAGTATCAGCAAAAACAGCTGCTTAATTTTAGGGCTGAAGAGGTGAGTAATATCCCTGTTGTTTTTATCGAACACCGCAAATTCGCCAATCAGGTAAACGGCATTAGCTTTAATTTGATGCCCGGGTTCAATTAAGGATGTATCGCTTTCTTCTTCAATCGTTGCGGTAAGGGCAGGTTTGTGCTTTTTCTTCCATAAAAATAACAGCACTAATAAAGCAATTAGTACAATACATGCTATCGCTACGTAAAGTAATGAAGCCGACATTTTCTTCTTTGGTGCTATAGCCGCCAGGTAATCTGCCGTGCTTACGGGAGGGGCAGCTAACGAGTAAACTTTAATTGTAGAGTTTAAGGGATTGGTGAACTCTTGTATGGCACAATAAAACTCATCTGCTTTATTGTTGTAAAACAAGTTAATATCAGTTTCTATTTTTTCTGATGTTACCGGTATCGGGGCGCTTACTACTTCGTACGAGCCATTTTTTATCGAGAATTTGTACAGACGTATATTGGTTTTAGCCACCTCGTGCGGATAGCATAATACATAAAAGTACTTTTTATCAGCAGATACAATCAGATTGTTAGCCGGTACAAATACTTCTTTCTCAGGCTGGATGTTCCAGCATTTTTTAACGGTGTGCGTTTTTAGGTTAATGCGGTATAAATCATAAAACTGCTTGCCTCCAATAATCTGGTTACCAGATTGGTTGCCGTAACCGCCAAATAGAAACACTTCGTCTTTATTCTCAGCACTGCCACTGGCCGAAAAGAAACGGGGATTGATCCTGTCGCCTTTAAATTCTACGTTTTCCCATTGGTCTTTACTTTGGTTGTATCTGAAAAACGTATTGTAATATTTAAAAGACCCATAACCCCCAAACAGATAAATACTATCCTGGCTGCTATTGTAAAAACTGTTATGATGGTGCCGCTGCTCGGGGAAGGTAGCTTTACCAATACCCTGCCATAACATAGTATTTAAATCCAGGGCGGCAATGCTTGTTTTGCCGTATGGTTTATCATAAAATGCCTCGTATATATAGCATTTATTTTCTTTGGCATTGAAAAGGCTTTTGCCCAATACCATTTTTACCGGCAATCGGTTTTTGTAGGGAATCGATGATGACAAACCACTTTGAGGATCATAAGTAAGGAGCGAATCTGTTTTGTACACAAAAAGCCTTTGCTTCAAGGTGTCATAATTAATCCCCGCAACTTCACTAAATGTATGTTTATACACAGTTTTCCAGAAGTACGAATCATTAATTAGCCATATTGGGTTCTCTACAAAGCCAATAGCATCACCCTCTGCGTTATGTACTGCATTACCTTTCCACTCATTAAGCGGGAAAAAGTATTTGGAAGATTTATCGCTAACCGATAAATTTCTGATGGCCATGTTAGGCACCTCGGTATAGTATTGATTTTTGCCGAACATCAATTTGCCGGGCAGCTCACCTCCGAAATCAAGATCGGTTGCCTGATAACGCTGATTATCAATATAAAGGGTTACTGTATTATTAAGCAGGTTAAAATCAACCTTAACCTTTATCCATTTATGTTTTTTAAGCTGCGAATCCAGTAGGGGGATCTTTAACTTATTGCTAACCCTGTCTATATTAAAATTGAGGTAGCTGGTATTATCGGTATTAATGTAACTTAAACTATAGGAGTTGTTTTTGTCTGATACATTAAAGATATAGCCCAAATGGTTTTTGTCCCAAAGCACCAAGTCGAAATCGATCAGCAGATGTTCTTTAAATACCGGCGTGGTGGTTTTAAAGACATCATAAGAAGTCCTTTTGGCCACCAGACTATCGTTTGAAGAAAACATCAGGCCTTCGGCTTTGCTCAAAACCGGAGTGCATAACATTAAAATAAAAAATAGCCTGGTTGCTACAAACAGAAATTTATTTGCCTTCGGCATCCACTTAAAATTAGAATTGGTATGTTTTTTTGTAATTAGATGCTGCTAAAATAGCGGTTTTTCCGGGTAACGCAATATTTTAACAACTATGCAAAGCGTTAGCAGGTATTTCCGGAAGTTTCAAAATGTGGGGGTTTATGTTGGCTAAATATCTATTTTAAATTCGAACCTAAGTCTATACAAAGAACAAAAACGCCCGTAAATATTGATTTACAGGCGTTTTTTGTTTGTGAGTCGGCTAGGATAGCTATCTTTTGTAATAGTTACATCTGTTTAGTTTTACCAATTTATTTAACTGCCCATTTTTGAGACAGTGTTTTAATAAAGTAACCACCAACCACGCTTCGTGCCTGGAAGCCAACCTGTTTACCGTCTGTTGTTTCGTGCCAGTCGCCCAATGGTACACGGGTCGGGGTTTCTTGGCTGTACTTGTAAACCGGGGCAACTAGTGCTTTAAAATCAGCTTCGTTTTTAGCCAGGGTGGCGGTCCAGATAATCCAGTCGCTCTTGGTGTAGGTTTTGCGACTATCCAGCGGCAGGCCAAATTCATTTTGTTTGGTTAGGTAATATTTAACCTCACGATCATAAACTGATTGCGGAAATAGATCCAGCCCCAGTAACTTATCCCAAACAATATTGTATTTCTGGCTCCAGGTTTCTTTTTTGTCGAATACCAGCGAATAGTGGTCGCCTGCGTCGGCCATCTGCATCCATTTGCCAACCATTTCTTTAGCTATGGTATGATATTTTGTGGCAGTTGTCTTGTCGCCCAATAAATCTGCCAGATGCGCATAGCAGCCAATAGCCACAATAGCCTTAGCCGATAAATTAGCATTACGTGCCAGGTGACCGGCAAAATCATCTGTGCAAAGCTGGTTGGCAGGGTCTAAACCTTCTTTTACTAAATAGTTAGTCCATTTAGTTAAGGTTGCCCAATGCTTTTTTGCGTAAACCGCATTCCCATCGGCTTTGGCAATGGCAGCAGTCAGGATCAATAAATTGCCCGATTCTTCCACCGGCATCCCTTCGCCATAGGTTTGACCGTTGGCCTGCGGATACGAACCTAAATCGTGCGCTGCAAAATCGTGGTTAAATTTGCCACTTTCGCTAAAGTAGAAGATACCGTTTAACATGCCTTTAAGCAAGTTAGCATTGTACAATAAATATAAAGGTGCCGATGGGTAGGTTACATCAACGGTGTTAATAAAACCACCGCTAAAGTTTTCTTTAGATAAAAACAGGATTTCGCCCTGCGGACTTTTTACTAAGGCATGTGCGGCAATGCTCTGGCGATAAGCCAATACGCATAATTTAGCATATTTATCGCCACCGGCCTTCACAGCATCATTATATAATGATGTGTTAAAAGCCTGGCATTTAGTTAATATGGACGGATATTCAACAGCCGCTTTAGCTAATACCTGTTCAAAGTTTTTGGTTTGCGAATTTTGCCACCAGGGTTTTAAATTGGTATGAAAGTATTGCACGGGGTTAATATCATCGTAACCCAACTCAACAAATTTGCTAACTGCTGTTGCACCAACTGTACCAAAGGGGATAACGGTGTTTAAAAAAACATCTGTACCTTCTTTAACGGTGCTTTTGTTATCGTTTTTAAAGAAAGAGTTCACACCACCTTCATTAGATGTAATGTATTGTGTAGCGCCTGCTGATTTAGGGGCTGCCACGTATAGGTAACCCCAGTCTATCCTAACATCGTCGCCTTTCTTTTGCAGAACAGGTTGCTCAACGGTGCCCACTTTTAGAACAGATAGCGTGCCGCTGGTATATTGCTTAGCGGTTACAGGTTGATTAGGTTTATTACGCGCCAAATCTGCAGATGCGCTAAAATAAACTTGTACTTGATGTTGCTTACCATTGTTTGATTTTACGCTGTAGGTGATATAAGATACCGGCCTTGATAATAAGTCAAGGTTGTTCATCAGCAGGGGGGAGGTGAAGGTCAGTTGTAAATCAACATCCCCACATTTAAAACTGTATATAGTTTGGGTGGCTTTAACTACTACGTCTGTTTGTTTGGCAACCTGTAGTTCGGTATGGTCGGTTGGTTTTAGTTCGTCGGCAAGGCCGGCATCAATCCATGCGCCGCCACCAGTATTTGTACAATGCAGGGCTAATACATTTTCGCCGTTTTTTAGTTTACTAACTACATCGCTGTTTAACTCGGTCATCAGCAAATCGCCATTGGCACCGCTGCTGGCGTTTATTTTTTCGCCGTTTAAATAAACTTCAGCTTCATCGTCATGATGCAGTTTCAGGAAAAGTTTATTGATGTCGGTTTTGGTGTATTTAAACGTACGGCGAACCCAAATATCTCGGCTAGTCCAGGTGTTTTTAGTAGCCGATTTATCGTCCGTAAAGGGAGCCGTTCCGGTTTTCCAGCTGCTGTCATCGAAATTTTCATCGGCCCAGTTTTTATCCGGGTCTGTTTCTGTATACTTACAAGTATAAGGCACTTCATCCGCAGCCGGCAATATGGTTTTGTAGCTGGCAGCCTCTTTACCCATAAAGCGGTAAACCTGGCCGTCAACTTTAATAAGGCCAAGTAATGATTGATCTTTACCTGTCCAGTGATGGGTGGTAGATGCATTAAGGTTATCCGAAAAAGACCAAATGCTGAAATAAGTATTATGTGTAATTAATGGATAAGCAGGCGCTTTGGTTATTTGAGCGAAACCTGTATTCGCTGCGGCTATCAGCACAATGGCTCCAATGCGCTTAATGGTTTTATACATGTTTTTTATAGATTTATTTTTGGAAGTACAGTCGTTGATAATTGTACCACGGTATTAATTAGCTTAACAAATTTGGTTTCGATTTATAGGTTTCCCACAAAAATTCACCAAATAAGGTATTGGCCCATGCAAACCATTTACGCGTAAATTTAACGGAATCATCTTTATGAAATGATTCGTGCATAAAACCTGTACCGGCATTGCTGCTTTTGAGCATGGCTATACAAAGCTTTATCTCCTCATCATTGTTGCTTGTTAAACCACGTATGATAATGCCTAAAGGCCATATCATATCTTTACCTGCATGCGGCCCACCAATACCTTCACCAGCCTTGCCCTTAAAAAAGAAGGGGTTATTTAACGATAAAAGCATTTTGCGGGTATTTTGATAAACAGGATCAGTTACCGGCATTGCATCAAGGTAAGGCATGCCTAACAGGCTTGGTACATTGGCATCATCCATTAAATTAAAACTGCCGTATCCGTTTACTTCATAAGCATAGATCTTACCGTAATCGGGGTGATCTATAACGGCATATTTTTTAAGCGCACTGTCTACCTCATCGGCTAAAGAGTTTAGTTCTGAAGCCAGTGCCTTATCATTTGCAATTGCTTTTATCATTTCTGCTGCCTGCCTTAAGCTTACAACGGCAAAAAAGTTGGAAGGCACCAAGTAAGAGAAAACGGTAGCATCATCACTTGGCCTAAAGGCAGAGCAGATTAACCCTACCGGTTTTACCGGGTAACCATAACCGTTCATAGGCACCCCATCAGTAGCCCATGAGGTATTACGCTGAAAATGATACGGCCCATCGCCATCCTTGCGTTGCTGCTCTTTAAATGTTTTTAAGGTCATTGCGATGGCTTGTTTCCATTGCGCATCAAAAGGTGTGGTATCTCCCGTTAATTTCCAGTAACGATGCGCCAGCCTGATTGGGTAACACAAAGAATCTATTTCCCATTTACGCTCATGCAAGCCGGGCTTCATATCAGTTACATCGTTTTTCCATTCGCCCACTTTTTGGGGATCGTCATAAAAAGCATTGGCATAAGGATCGCGTAAAATACAAACCGCCTGGCGATTGATTACACCGGCTATTAATTGCTGCAGGCTTTTATCCTTTTTGATGAAATTAAGGTACGGCCAAACCTGTGCGCTACTATCGCGCAGCCACATGGCATCAATGTCACCCGTAATAACATAGGTATCGGGTTTGCTATCTTTTATGTTAAAAGTTACTGTAGTATCTAAGGTATTAGGAAAGCAATTGCCGAAAAGCCAGCCAAGCTCTTTATCCTTAACTGCAGATTGAAATTCGACTATCGCATCTTCAATAGCCTTACTTTTAAACTTCCTTTTATCAGCAGAAACCCTTACCGCAGGAAACGAGGCATTAGCCAGAGCAGGCATTTTGCTGAGTACAAACCCCGTACCCAGCATGGCTGATTTTTGTACAAATAGGCGTCTGTTCATTAAATATTATTGAGTAGTTATAATTAGCTGTTTGCCCTGCTTTAAATCCTTGTCGGTTATGAAATAATCCTTAATTATTTTGCCCGAATAATTTATACTGCTGATCTTTTTACCCTGATTCTTTTTAACTATCGTATAAACTTTTTGGTTGTCCAATGTAATACTCACCTTATTAAACAAAGGTACAGACACAATGTATTTAGGGTCGGCTGGTGAGAATGGATAAAAGCCCATCGCGTTAAATACGTACCATGATGACATTTCCCCTGCATCATCCATACCCGCATACGCCAGTTTATCTTTACCCAGATCATAAAAATGATTCATGATGCTATCTAACAGCACCTGTGATTTTTGTTGCTTATCAACAAAATAGTACAGGAATGGATAACTATGATCTGGTTGATTGCCCTGGCAATACTGCCCGATAAAGCCCGAGATATTGTAAGCCTCGTATCCTTTCCACGGGATTGAAAAAAGAGAATCTAATTTCAACTCAAAAGCATGTTTTCCCTTATATAAACCGATCAAACCATTTACATCATGAGGCACAAAAAAAGACGATTGCCAGGCATTTGCTTCGCGGTACATATACTCGTAGTAAGGATAGTAGGGGTTGAAATTCTTAACCCAGTCGCCATTGGCAAGCCTTCCCCTCATAAATCCTGTTGAAGGATCAAACACGTTCTTATAATTGCCGGTTCTTTTCATCAGCATACGATAGTTGGCCGTATCTTTTAATTCCCGGGCTAGTTGTGCTACGGCATAATCATCATAGGCGTATTCCAACGTTTTTGTAACTGCAGCCTTGGTTACAGTTTCTGTAACCGGGTTTGCAACCTCAAGCTCCGAGATGTATCCTTTGGTGTTATATTCATCTACGTATTTCCTGGTGCCCTCAACAGTTGCATTTTTTAACATCAGCTTATAGGCGTTGTTTACGTCAAAATCTCTGAGCCCACGTAAATACGAGCCGGTAATAAATACAGAAGCATGATCGCCATGAAAGAAAGTAGGCATAAACCCATTGATGTTACCCTTATCTATTAACGATTTGATCACATCATTTGTTACTTTTGGAGAAAGAAGCCCCAGTAAGATCAGCTTGTTACGATAATCATCCCAAAGCGATGGCTCGGTATAATAATTGAAACCTTTGTTTACAACTTTGCCACTGATATCGGTAAAGTCTCCATTGATATCGCTTCGCAAAGCAGGCCATAGAAAGGAGCGGTATAAACAGGAATAAAATATCCCTTTCTGGCGTTCTGTACCACCTGCTACGGAGATCTTCGACAATAGGTTACTCCAGGTCTGGGTTGCCTCATTTCTTACCTGCTGAAAACTTTTGCCCAGCATTTCTTTATCTAAATTTTCCTTCGCATTTTTTACGCTGACAAATGAAAAACCGATCTGGATTTCCAAGGGCTTATTCTCATCCACAAAATTGATCACAGGCACAGTTTTCTTGCCTTTCTTCAACGAATCGATGTTTTTGATTTTATGATTCGTTACTGCGTAGAAGTACATTTTTTCACCTGCCTGCTGGAAACCTGTGAAAACATTTTCTCCTTCCAGCCTAATGTCCCAGCTTCGTACCCTTTCGTTAGATAAGGCCAGGTCGGCAATTAACTTTTTAGCCGCACCTTGTTTAAAAGTGTATTTGTGAAATGCGCAGCGTAAAGTGGAGGTAAGTTCTGCATTAATGCCATAACGCTCCAGGTAAACCTGGTAATAACCCGGATGGGCAGATTCATTTTTATGACTGAATGAAGATTTGTAATCGTCGGCATCAATGTTGCCTGTAGCCGGCATCAGGGGGATATTGCATAAGTTCCAATGTCCTTTACTGGTATGGATAAATCCGTAGATCACTGTATCCTCATACTGGTAACCCGAGCCGCTATGAAACTGGGTAACCGGACTTAATTGAACCATTGCATTTGGAAGCGATGCTCCCGGAAATACTTCAGCTCCCCAGGTTCTGTGAGTGGGGACAAATCCCAGGTCTTTAGGGTCCCAAAGTGTGGCTGTGCCTAGTAAAGGATTGACATAATTAACAGGCGATTTCTGAGCCCGTAAATGCTGTACCACAAGCATGGATAAAAATATGATAAAAAGAAATTTCTTCATAAGATGTTGCTTAAGGATTGTTAATTGATTGCACGCCCTACTTTATTTTACCATCAGCTTTTAAAGCAGCGGCAGCTTCTATCAGCATAACGCCGCTTAATTGCGTGGTTAAATCTGTACTGCCGGATGGAAGCACGCCCCAGTCTGGACTAACCATCATTGATGGCCGGGCAATGCCTTTGGCAGATAAAGTTTGCGCGTTTTTTTGTAGAAAATTAGTAAACTTTGCCCTGTTTGTTTCATCAAGATCAGGCAGTTCGGCAAGCAGTGTGAGGTATCTAACGGCGACACCTTTAAACAGGCCAGCGTCACCTTGTCCCTCGCTTTTAAATATGCCGTTGGCGGTCAAATTAGGATCGGCTATGGCATTGTTGGCTGTAAGGATTGCATCCTGCAGATAAGCCGGATCTTTAGTAATATTATATAATTCAACGGCTGAACCAATAAACAAACCCTGGTTATAGGTAAAGATCCAGTTATCAACCTGTCCGTCCTGGTTCCTGTTTATGCCGTCCAGTACTACGCCTGTTGTTGGGTTAACCAGCTTGGCCTTCATCCAGGTATAAAGGTTTTTGGCTAAAGTAAGGTCTTCCGCATTGTTTTGCAGCTTGTAAAACCGGGCCGCAAGGATAGTCATGTTACCGGTTGATGGTATATTTTTATAATATAACTGGGTACGTTGCCAGGCAATGCCGCCACCTGCTATACTGTTTGATGCACCTTTTATCTCAGCGTATAAAATCTGGGCCACATTTAAATAATCAGCATCGTGCGTGATATTGTAGTCCCTCAAACTTGCGTTGGCCAGCCAGCCCATATCATCATAAAACTCATTAGGATAAGCTCCGCCATTGGCAATTTTAATACCGTTTAAGAGGTTTTTCATTCGCTGGGTATAAACGGTGTTTTGAGTTCGCAGATAGCCGTCGGTTAAAACGTCGAGCATGTGCGCGTTGGGCCAGTAGTTGAAGGTTTTGGTGCCGCTGTTGTTCTGAATAAAGTAATTACCATCGGCAGATTTGAACGTGGTATAGGTTGCTGTTTGCAATGAATCGGCTAACGACGCATAATTAAACACAGTAGGGGTAGTCTTAATGGTATCCGGAGTTTTGGGTGCTGCTCCTGAATCACTCTTTTTAGAGCACGAAGACAATGCAAACCCAATAAATGATGCGGATATAGCTAAGGTGTGATAATTAATGTGTTTGAATTTCATAGCGTAGATTTAAGATAAATGGGCTACAAACAATCTTGTAGCCCATTTATGGTTTATTTTAATGTAATTGAATTGGTATAATTTGGTATGCCCGGGCTGTAGTTCACGTTAACATTCCCAATTTTGCCATTGTAAGCCGGATTAACTTTAAAGCAGTAATTAAACTGTGAGTTATCTACCGGGTACATATAATAGTAAGATGCAGGCGTTGTGGTAGAAGGATCACTATTATCTGAATTGATACTTCCATACCATTCTACCGATTGGTTGCCAGCCGCATCCGCAACGGTAAATTTGTACTTGTAACGACTGTCCAAACCGTACGATTCTTTCGGAATAGTTATAGTGGTATTATCAATTTCCCATTGGCTGTTGCCTATATAAGGCAGTTCAAAATAAACCTTATTATCAGGCGCATTAAAGAACCCTACAGAAACAATCTGGGTTATCGTAGCGGCAGCGTTACCAAGGTCGATCGAAATGCGGTATACATTTTTGTTACCGGTTACAGTTGTACTGCCACCCGCAGCAACAGATGTATTGTTTTGAATTGAGTAGGAGTTAGGCGTTCCGGTAGTGTTATCTACCAGGCTATAACTACCCGGGCTTAATGAAGTGTATAATTCAAATATACCATCGCCAACTTTTTTAAATGGCAATGCCTTTGAAACATCAGTACCCTGTTCGGTAGCGCTGCCGGTAAGGTAAAGCGCTGCCGGCAGCACTGCAAAGCCGGCTGGCCTGGATAGCTGGATGGTATTAGATATCTTACTCACTACAGCATTAGTAGCCTTGGAAACAATAACCGCCCATTTCACCGATCCGGTACTTAATGAGGCAACGCCTGCCAACGATGCAATGGTATTTAAAACCTTTTGTGTGATGGTGGCTTGTGTTTGCACGCCCGATCCATCAGAAAGCACCTTATAAATAGGCTTGCTGAAGTCGCCGCCGGCTTTATCAAAAGCTACTTCGTACAATACAAGATCTTGTGTTGTACTGGCCGCCCATTTAAATTGGATGCTTGGCCCTGTTGTAGGGGCAAGGGTATAACTTGCAGCATTTGCAGGCGCAGTTAATGTGGTTACCGCGGCAACATCAGTATTAAGTGCCCTGGTATCTTTTTTACAGGAGGTAATCGCTATCATGGCTAACATAACCATAAAGCTTATTTTTATAAAAATCTTCATTTTTTCGGTTTTATGGATTGATCAATTAATAGCCTGGGTTTTGGGTCAGATTTTTATCAAGACTAAGGTCATTGGCAGGTATCGCCCATAAATAATCCCTTGATGGGTTAAACTGCCTTTTTTGCGCCCTGATATAGCCGTTGTCGGTAGTTAAATCTCCCGAAAACTTTGCTCCATGCGCATAACCGTTCATGGTAGTTTCAGCTATTTTCCATCTTCTGATATCATCTACCCTGATGCCTTCCAAAGCCAATTCTACTCTGCGTTCGCGCCTGATGATGGCCGTCATATCGCCACCGGCAGGATAGGTTATGGCGCCCGGATCTGTAAAACCTGCTCTTGTGCGTAATGCGCCAATAGTTTGAGCCCAAACTGTTGCATTCATTTGCCCCAGGCTGTTTTTTGCTTCTGCATAATCAAGCAATACTTCTGCATACCGTATTAAGTGCAGATTTAACCCTGATACATAGCTAGCCAATGCATTTGGATCGAAGTATTTACGCCAGTAGTATCCGGTTGGTGATGAACTCTGGCGGTCGCCAACAAACTCATCCGGTCCATTAGGGTTGCTTGGCGAATCTGATGGATCGCTTCCCGGTTTTATGTAGATTGTTTTACTTGTACCATTAACCCCTCCGCCGTTATTCCATTTGTATCCGTCATAAACGATAGTAGCGGTAAGCCTTGGGTCGCGATTGATGTAAGGCG
>CAHJXH010000153.1 GCA_903644075.1 Sphingobacteriaceae bacterium
AAGCCGCAGCTAATGCTGTAGCTCCCGCACCCAATGCCAGCGCTAAATACCATTTATTTACTTTCATGCTATCTCAACTACCAGGATGGATGATTGTTTGAATTGCTTATATACCTCAATAAGAAAAGCCGCCCAAGGGCAGCTTTTCTTATCAATTGAATGGCTTTATTACCAGGGGCTAATGCCAGTCTCCGGGTTGTTATCATAACTGATAAACTGCCCGGTAGGGCCATCTTCGCCAAGCGTGGCATATTTAACAATGTAACCGGCAGCAACAGGTATTTCGCCAGGGCCACTGTGGTGGTTGAAATCTGTTTTGGTATATCCCGGATCTACCGCGTTTACTTTGAATTTAGTATCCTTTAATTCGTAGGCCAATACCGTAGTGTAAGCATTTAAGGCAGTTTTAGATGGGCCGTAAGCAGCACCTTTTACTTTGTAGTAAATC
Organism: Sphingobacteriaceae bacterium; assembly: GCA_903644075.1. GTDB lineage: Bacteria > Bacteroidota > Bacteroidia > Sphingobacteriales > Sphingobacteriaceae > Mucilaginibacter. Next base: position 449 of record CAHJXH010000153.1, read on the forward strand.
CAATTGGGGTCGTTATGTAAGGTAAGAGAACCCAGGCCTGATGTTACGTTAACTATGCGTGGTGCATCAGATTTTTTAAGCAGATCGATAAAGGCTTGTGTGACATCAATAACTCCGAAAAAGTTAGTATCAAAAACTTCGCGAATGGTATCGGTACTTGTACTGGCAGTATCTTGCGGGAAGCCTCCGCTAATGCCTGCGTTGTTAATCAATACATCAAGCGAGGTTAGTTTCTGACTTGCTGCTTCTATCGATGCTTTGTCGGTTACATCAATCTGGATGGCTTCTATATTGGTTAAACCTTCGGCTTTGAGTTGGTTTACTGCTTCCTCGCCTTTATCTAAAGTGCGGCTGCCGAGGTAAACAAAATATCCTTGTTGTGCTAATTGTCTGGCTGTTTCGAAGCCGATACTTTTGTTGGCCCCTGTTATTAATACTGTTTTCATTTGGTTGTTTTAAATAATACAGTACAAAAGTATGGCCACGGTTAAATGTAATACGGTACACCTAACGGTTTCAATGGTACATTTCGCGGATAGTGGTTCTGAAGTTAGCCGGCGTGGTTTCCGTAAGCCGTTTAAAGAAGCGGTTGAAGTAGGAAGCATCCTCAAAACCAAGATGAAAGGCAATCTCTTTCACCGCATAATCAGTATGGAATAGCAAGCGTTTGGCTTCAACAATCAGACGTTCGTGAATGTGTATTATGGCAGGCTTACCACTTTGTTCTTTTATGAGTTCACTTAAATGACCGGGCGAGATATTTAGCATATCTGCATAATCTGCTACTTCGTGATTATTGCTGTAGGCTTCATCTATTTTAGCGAGATATTTTTTCAATAACAATCTGCCCGGCGACTGTTCCTGATGAGTGAATTGCTCTGTATACAAACGGCTCAGGTAAATTAGCAGCACTTTCATGTATGCCAATAGCATATTATGCTGCCATTCATTTTTACTATTATACTCGGCAAAGATTTTCTCCAGCAGATCGTCAATAAATATAAGATCCTGATCGCTCAGTACTAATTCGTGCCCATTATCAGGGTTTTGGATAACGGGTAAGTTTTTGAGCGAGTTGCTTTCGTCCATCGCCAGAAAATCTTCCGTATAACTGAGGCTTATGCCACTAAACGGTTCGGTTACTTCTTTTAGATGGACCTGGTGGGGTATAGTAAAATAAAACGCATTGGGCCTAACCGTATAAGGTATGGTATCTATCCAATGGCGGCTATTACCCTGCTTTACAAAAGCCATGAAGTAATAATTTTTTCGATGCGGCACCAGGAAGTCCGACTTCTTGTAATTAACTACACAATCATTCCTGTTGATGCGGAACATGGTATTACCAGTTTCAGCATCTGGCTCGAAAGCATATTTGGGGATTACTGCTTCGGTGATAAATGTATCCATTGATACAAATTTAAGTAATGTCAGTATTATATGTGTTGATATATGCCACCTTATTTACATATACCAAACTGTAAATTCCAATATTGATTTGCCGATATCTTTAAAAAATAAAAAATTATCAACATACCTTGAGTTTTTTTGAGTAATTTGATTTATAACTCAACTTTAATTTATTAATTTCGAATTCAGCCGATGCAATGCTGATACGCTATCAGCGCGGGGCATATCCGGTTATTTGCAATGGAGTAAACGTGATTTTACATCTATCCATTTTTGAAAAGCAAAAAACAGCTACAAATACTATTAATCACATATCCAAATCAAAACACATGAGCACAATTAAAGCAAAAGACGGTACCGAGCTTTACTACAAAGATTGGGGAACCGGACAACCACTTTTTTTTCATCACGGATGGCCATTATCTAGTGATGACTGGGACGGACAACTAATGTTTTTCCTGGCACAAGGATACAGGGTTATTGCTTACGATCGTCGCGGTCACGGCAGATCAGGCCAGGCTTCAGGAGGCCACAATATGGACACTTACGCATCTGATGTAGCTACAATTACAGAGGCGCTTGATTTAAGAGATGCTGTACACATTGGCCACTCTACAGGCGGTGGCGAGGCTATCCATTACGCAGCTACTTTAGGCAAAGGCCGTGTAGCTAAGGTAGTGTTAATAAGCGCCGTTACACCAATAATGGTACAAAGCGAAAGCAACCCGGATGGGGTACCAATGGCTATATTTGACGAAATACGTGAAGGTACGGCTTATAACAGAGCACAATACTTCCAGGATTTTACCATTCCGTTTTATGGTTACAACCGCGAGGGTGCAAAAATATCAGAAGGAATAAGACATAACTGGTGGCGCCAGGGCATGATGGGAGGAGTTAAAGCCCACGTTGAAGGTATTAAGGCATTTTCTGAAACAGACTTTACCGAAGACCTTAAAAGTGTAGACTTCCCGGTATTGGTACTGCATGGCGAGGACGATCAGATCGTTCCGTTCCCAATTTCAGGTGCCAAAGCTGTAAAGCTTTTGAAAAACGGAAAGCTGATTTCGTATCCGGGTTTCCCACATGGTATGCCGGCTACCGAAGCAGCAACCATCAATAAAGACCTTTTGGAATTTATTCAGTCATAAATAAAAGGTTTTTATCAAGAACAAGAAAGCCATCCAATTTTAAATTGGATGGCTTTCTTATAAAGTGAGTTTAAAGTATCTTAATCGAGCGTCGACAAGGTGAGCGCAATAATATCATCAAAAACAGTTTTATCTGTACTTGATTTTGCAGTAACACGCATGCCTTTTACCGAATTAAATATAAACCGGGCCAGGGCCTTTGCATCTTGCGGGTTTTTAATCTCGCCGTTGTCTTTACCTTTTTGTATTATTTGGTAAAAGGCCTCTTCCATTTGCTGGTCGTTTTTGCAAACCAGGTTGTTTACTTCTGCATCATGGGGCGCCACTTCAACTTCGGCGTTTACCATAAAACAACCTTTTTGTTGTTTATCGCCCAATAAATCGTTAGTGGCAAGCTCAAGCAATATCTTAACGGTTCCCTTAGCCGATCCCGGATTATTGATGATCTCCCGTATTTTAGCCGCTCCTGTATTCTGATAACTTTCTAAAGCCTTCACAAATAAAGTGTGCTTATCAGTATAGGTATCATACAGGCTCGAACGGCTGATGCCCAGCCCGTCCACAAGGTCTTGCATAGACGTGCCATTATACCCTTTGTGCCAAAAAAGCTGTATAGCCTTACCTAGCACCTCGTTTTCATCAAAATCTTTCGTTCTTGCCATAACCGCAGATAGCCTTGCTTGTTAAAAGCAAAGCTATCCATTTTAAATTATCTTTTTGTAAGCGGGCTTTATTACCTAACACCGCCGCTGGCCAGCAGTATTTCGCCGGTTAACCAGCGCGAATCTTCGGAAGCCAGGAATACAGCTACTTCTGCAATATCATCCGGCTGGCCCATACGGCCAAGCGGGGTAGTGCGTACGGCTTCTGCTGCAAAATCGCTGCCTATAAACCCTGCTGTATGCGTACCTTCAGTTTCTACCATACCGGGGTTAATAGAGTTTACGCGAATTTTTTTACCGCCAAGTTCTTTTGCCAGTACATGAGTTATGGCATCAACAGCACCCTTGGTAGCTGTATAGATAGAGCTTGCCGGAGGCGTTATATTAGTAACCGCAGAGCCGATATTAATGATGCTGCCTCCGTTGGTGTTAAAGTTTTTTACAGCGCCCTGGGTTGTTAACAATAAGCCAAGCACATTGGTATTAAATTGGGTATGGAAGTCTTCTGCATTAATATCTTCGATAGCACCAAATTTGTAAACCCCGGCGTTATTGACTAATATATCTACTGCACCGAAAGCTTTCTGGGTTTCTTCAAATAAACGGGTTATATCAGCTTCGCTCGATACGTTACCTTGCACAGCGATTGCTTTACCGCCTGCATCTGTTATTGCTTTAACAACCTCATCTGCGCCGGCTTTGGCTGATGCATAATTTACAACTACACTTGCACCTGCTGCGGCAAGGTGCTTAGCAATACCTGCACCTATGCCCTTTGATGCTCCTGTTATTACAGCTACTTTATTTTCTAACTTTTTCATTTTTTTCGAGTGATTATTTTTTATATTTGGAATAATCGTTCCGCAAATGTATAATCATTTTGGAATGATTGTTCCTGAATGAAATATTATTATTTTGTAATGACAAAATGGAGCTGATAGAATCGGAATTGCTATTAGGATAAGACTCATATAAACTACAAAAGCCATTCAAAATGAGTGGCTTTGTAGTTTAATAAGTAGGTAATGAGGGGGGATAAGAATAAGCCTCCACCTGCTAATGGCTATTTTCTTATTGCGGCCTTAATCTCGCAATTTCTTCAGCCAGTAATTGGGTATATTGCTGGCTCGACTTCTGAATACCCGAAGGATTATTGGCTTTTGATTCGATAGATATGATTAGCTTTTCGCTTTTTGCATCATAGATGTTGGCCTCTACCGAATATTTTTTATCTGTTGAGTAATATCCCGGATCATAATAAACTGCGCTGTAAGCATAGTATCCTCCAAAACTGCCATAGTATGGGTAGGTAGGATAATAGCCCCCGCCAACCACCGTGGTTGAAGCCGGGCGATAAGTAGTTGTTATCTCTTTATCCACCAATGCCACGGTAAAAATAGCCTCACACCCAAGCTCAGCTACCTTTTTAGAAACAATATCTTTAGATGGGATGCTCGACTTGCCAGAGAAAGGTCCGAAAACCACAATGCTTTTATAAGCCTTTATTCCTTTGGCTTCTGCTGCGGCAGCAAGGTTGTTTTCAATAGCACGTTTAGCATCCAGGTTGCCGGTAAGTGCAATAATGAAAACGCTTTTGTAAGGCTCGGGTTTAATTTCTTCGATATTTATCCACGAAGCAACAATTTTCATCGGGCTGCTGCACGAGCTAAGGCACAACGTTACTGCAAGGACAGATATAAGCAGTAGATTTTTGATCATCTGAATTTAATTAGGGTTACTAATATTTGTATCCGCTAAAAATCAGGCTTTCTTCTTTAAGATTAAAGGCAAGGCAAAGTTTAGGAGTTGCACTTTTAAATTTGGAACAAGAATGAAACTGCATGAAGCCTAATTAAAGGCAGGTTTAACACTGCAGATAAATTCTTTTGTATTAAAATCGGTTGTGGCACTGCCTAATTAAACGACTGCCGAAACTCTAACGGCGACAAGTTCGTTTTGCTCTTAAATAATTTACTGAACGATTGCGGATGCTCGAAACCTAAAGCATAGGCAACTTCGCTTACAGATAAGCTGGTGGTGGATAATTTCTCTTTCGCTTTCTCTATCAGCTTATGGTGGATGTGCTGCTGTGCATTTTGCCCGGTTAGTGATCGTAGCATATCGCTTAAATAACTCGGCGAAATATTGAGGTTTTCTGAAAGGTACTGAACCGTTGGAATTCCCTCGCTTAAAGATTTTTCATTATTGAAATATCCGTCTAAAATTTCCTCCAGTTGTTGCAGCAGGTTATTGCTTACGGCCTTGCGGGTAATAAACTGGCGTTTGTAAAAGCGGTTGGCATAATTGAGCAGTAGTTCAATCTGCGAGATAATAACATCCTGGCTAAAATCATCTATCCGGCTTTTTAACTCCTCGTCGATAAATTTAAAGATGGAAATTATGGTTGCTTTCTCTTGGTCCGACAAATGCAATGCCTCATTAGCCGAGTAAGAAAAGAAGCCATACTGCTTAATTTTTTTGGCTAAAGGATAAGTAAGAAAGAAATCGGGGTGGATCAGCAAAGTATATTGCGAACATATCTCGTCATCATTGGTGCCATGGTTGCCAATAATTTGGTTGGGTGCCGCAAATAACAAGCCGCCTTCATTAAAATCATAATAATCCTGGCCGTATTTTAACTTGCCACCCAGGCTTGGCTTATAGGAGATTTTATAGAAATGCAATACGTGTGAATGTGGCATGCTGCCGATGATCATCCGGTTTACCGTGCCGTCTACCATGCTAATTAGAGGATGCGCAGGTGCCGGCAACCCGAATGCCCGGTGCATATCTGATAGCGAATGCATATTAATATTGGCGAGATCTACCTTTTTCATTTTTTAAATTTAAGGTAATTATAACCGGCAAATGCTGTGCACAAACCGGTTATAATTAATTATTACCAAACTATTACTTTGAAGTACCTTGTGCGGCAACAGCAACAGTATCCCATTCTTCCCAGGTGGCTATCCTTTCGGCATATACGCCACGGGTCCAGGTTAAATTATTGCTGCCTAAATTAATGCGCAAAGGCGGGTTCTCGGCATCAACTACTTTAAATATAGCCTCGGGCGTTGCTTCTGGGTCGCCTCTTTTCATATCCCTTAAGGTGCCGAAAAAGTTATTTTTATAATCTTCGTAGATATCCATGCCTGCTGCAAACTTCAACGAGTCCTGGCTGCCAAATTCCGTTGCATAAGCGCCCGGCTCTATAATGGTAACCTTAATGCCGAAAGCCTTAACCTCTAAAGCCAAACTTTCGTAAATAGCCTCGAACGCCCATTTTGATGATGCATAATAGCCGATAACAGGTAGTGTTACGTGCCCCAGATTGCTGGATGTACCCAGGATATGGCCGCATCCCTGTGCACGCAATAACGGCAAAGCAGCCTGAATAACAGCAACCGGCCCGAAGATATTGGTATCGTACATAGCTTTAATTTCAGCTGCGCTGGCTTCTTCAATGGTGCCTACTAGTGAGTAGCCTGCATTATTAAGCACAATATCCAACCTGCCGAAGTGGGCGTGAGCTTGTTTAACGGTTGACTTTACCTGATCGGGGTTGGTTACATCGAGTTCTAGTGTCAGCACGTTTTCGCCGTACTTCTCTTTCAGGTCGGCAATGCTTTCTAATTTACGTGCAGTGGCAGCAACCTTGTCCCCACGTTTCAAAGCGGCATCGGCCCAAACGCGACCAAAGCCGCGTGAAGCGCCTGTTATAAACCAAACCTTAGCAGTCGAATTTTCATTTTGATGTGTCATTTTGTTTTTCAAATTATTGATAGAGCAAAGGTGGGTAGATGTTGGTTTGGGGATGTAGCCTAATTGAGGGTTTTTGTAGGCTAAATGAGGAACCTCCCCCACGTCATTGAGGAACGATGCAATCTCAGATCTATTAGCACTAACCTAAATATAGCACAATCCGTTTTTCATTAGGAAAAGCAGTACGTAATGGGTCGTCAATGGATGTCACTTTTTCTTTCCGCAAGAAAAAGTAACCAAAAAGAACTCGTGGCTGCTTTATTTTCTGTTAAAGGTAGTGCATAAGCTAATGTTCTGGTACCCGAAAATCAAGAGGCCACAATGATTAGGGTATTTACGGTTTGTGAGTGTAGTTAAATTCATTAAATATCAAATTATGTTATTAGTCATTAGAAAGGAGGGCAAATACTAAATCCTGATTACAGGATTCTGTCCGTCCACTCCCTTGCCCTCTTATCCATTTGGACGTGTGGACGAAAGCCTTATCCTCTCGAACGAATATTACGCCACAGAATGCTTCTTCGGTTTCATACCTATATGCTGCTCAAACACCCTCGAAAAATGGCTCAGGTTGGTAAACCCCAGCTGATATCCAACTTCAGAAACCGTTAAATGCTTTTCTTTGAGTAATCGTGCTGCTTCCTGCATGCGCATGTATTGATAATATTCAAATACACCTTTGCCGAAGGTTTGCTTAAACAGCTTGCGCATTTTGGGTTCGCTCATACCGGCTTCTCTGGCTAGTGAAGCAATGTCTGGTGCTTCGTTTAAATGCGACTGTAGCCGGAGTTTAATGGCATATATGGCTTTAATATCGTTAATGTGCATGCTGCTTGCCGATATGGCCTCGCGTTGTAACAACAAGGCAAAAATGTAGCAGAGCAGCTCTTCGCATTTCAGTTTGTAATAATGGCTTTCCAAACTTTCAGTAATAGGCTGATCCAGCATTTCACTGGCGGTCCTGATCATTTCGGGCGAAATGCCGGTTTCAAACACAAAATTATCTTTCGCTTCCAGTATGCTTTCTACTATAGGGTGCTGTATTTTGCCGAAAAGCAAACGCAGGTACTGCCTCGAAGCTGCAATAGTTACACTACCAAATAGGGTGTTTGAGGGCATGGCAATGATAGAAGAAACAGCGTGCCTGCAAATCATCACGTTGGCCTGCTCTGGTAATAATTGTTTTTCGGGATGCACGGGCGAGGGGAATACCCCGCTCAGCAGGAAAACAACATCATCCTGACCTTCAGCCAATTCATTTGTTCGCTCAATTAAAACTTCTTCTTTCAGATGATAATTTCGGATCATCATTCGCAAATCGTTCCCCCACGAAAAACCGGTAATGTATCCCGATCCCTTGTTTTCGGGGATGTAAATGAAACGTCCCTTCACAGTAGCGCCTATAGCCTGGGCAAGTTTCCGGGCAATACCTGATCCATCATCGGTAATAGATATTTTCATTCACGACTATTTTAATGCGATATATAGCTATTTTAATTATAAAGGTAAGATTACTTTTGTTAGTAGAAATAAAGGTTATCAAATTAATACAGAAGATATGTTATTAGATAATAAACAAGTAGCCATTGTAGGCGGTGGCCCTGGTGGTTTAACGCTTGCAAGGCTTTTACAGTTAAAAGGTGTAAACGTTAAAGTTTACGAAAGAGACTTTAATAAAGACGTGCGTGTGCAAGGTGCCACCCTCGATCTGCATTTCGAGTCGGGCCTGAAAGCGCTTAAAGCGGCGGGATTGATAGATGCCTTTAAAGAAAATTACAGACCCGGTGCCGATAAAGGGCGCGTTGTTGATAAGCATGGCAACATCTTATACGACGAACATACCGGGGTTTCTGATGCATCGCTTACTGAAGACATAAATAGCGAATGGGCCAGGCCGGAAATTGACAGAGGGCCTTTACGCAACATGCTGCTAAATTCCCTCGAGCCTGATACTGTGGTTTGGGATAGCCAGTTTGTAAGCATGACGCAGACCGATGGGCAATGGACACTAGCATTTAAGAACGGTACAGCGGCTACCGCAAATATGGTGATAGGTACAGATGGGGCGAATTCTAAAATAAGACCTTTTGTTACGCCTATTATACCTGCCTATGCCGGCACTACAATTTTGCAGGGAAATATCCCAGATCCTGAAATAGCCGCACCCAAACTTCATCAATTGTTAAAAGGAGGAAAGATATATGTTCATGCTGATGGGAAGTTCTTACACCTGTCGTCAAAAGGTGACGGCAGTCTGGATTTTTACATCAGCTGTATTATAGATGAAAACTGGTTGAAAAACAGCGGGATAGATTTTTCGGATAAAACACAGGTGATGGCCTGGTTTAGGGAAGAATTTGCAGATTGGGATAATATATGGCTAGAGCTGGTTGAAAACATGAGTTTGCCGCTTTTACTACGCCCGCAATACTGCATGCCTTTAAACCAAAGCTGGGATGCACAACCTAACATAACCTTGCTGGGCGATGCTGCCCATATTATGCCACCATCGGGCGAGGGCGTAAATTTAGCCATGCTTGATGCTTTAGAATTAACCGGATGCCTCACAGGTAATAATTTTGCCGATATACAAACTGCCATTGCAGCATACGAAGAGCCAATGCAGCAAAGAGCCGCAGCAGAAGCCCAGGTATCACTCGAAATGGTAGAATGGATGCATGCCGAAGGTGCACAGGATAAGATGGTACGGATGCTTAACCAGGGTGAGTAATTACTTAAATCAAAGCAGGAATAATAATCCTGCTTTGATTTTAAGATTGTTTATCGCCAGCCCAGTGCAGGGGCAACATGCTCTAAAATTGCAGAGAGCACGTGTATATTGTAATCAACACCCAACGTGTTCGGTATGGTTAAAAGCAGGGTATCCGCTTCCTGTATTGCTTCGTCGTTAGCCAATTCTTTGATCAGCTGATCGGGCTCGGCTGCATAGCTTTTTCCGAAAACTGCCCGTTTATCAGCTTCAATGTAACCAAAGCTATCAGCCCCTTTCCCTTGCTGGCCAAAGTAATGTCTATCCTGCTCGCTTACCAGTGCAAAAATAGACCGGCTTACCGAAACCCTTGCTTCGCGCTGGTGCCCGGCTTTTTTCCAGGCTTCTTTGTACAACCTAATTTGTTCTGCCTGCTGTATATGAAAAGGTTTGCCGCTTTCATCAAATTTTAAGGTAGAACTTTGCAGGTTCATGCCCTGCTCGGCAGCCCAAACCGCCGTAGCGTTAGAGCCGGCTCCCCACCAAATGCGTTCGAGCAACCCCTCCGAATGTGGCTCCACTCGTAACAAACCTGGCGGATTTGGGAACATTGGGTTAGGGTTAGGCTGGGCAAACCCGTCGCCTTTTAATTTATCCAAAAATTCCAAAGCCTTGTTGCGCCCCATATCAGCATCGGTTTCACCCTCGGCAGGTTCATAACCAAAATAGCGCCAGCCATCAATTACCTGTTCCGGCGAACCCCGGCTGATGCCCAGTTGTAAGCGCCCGCCCGAAATCAGATCGGCAGCACCGGAATCTTCTACCATATACAGCGGGTTTTCATAACGCATATCAATTACACCGGTGCCAATCTCTATCTTGCTGGTTTTGGCCCCTACAGCCGAAAGTAATGGAAATGGCGATGCCAGCTGACGCGCAAAATGATGCACCCGGAAATAAGCGCCATCCAAACCTATTTCTTCTGCAGCAACAGCCAGATCAATAGACTGAAGCAAGGTATCGCCCGCAGTACGGGTTTGATAGGCAGGATGGTTAGACCAATGCCCAAATGATAAAAATCCAATTTTCTTCATCACTAGATTGATTGTTTACCAGCAAATGTAAGGATAGGGGTGGTGCGTGCAAGTCATACCTTGGTAATAATGATTTTGTATGCGCTCTTCGTCAGAAATGTTTCGGTATGGAATTACCCACAATTGATGTCAATGAGATGTGTAGCCGATACAGATTGATTATACTTTTGAGAAAAGAGGACGTACACAGTGAACATACTGCAATATAATATAATAAGAAAAGCCTCCAACTTTCGTTGAAGGCTTTTTCTTTCCAGGTAGCGGGGAGCAGGATCGAACTGCCGTCCGCCGATAGGCGGATATGAATCCTACGCTCTAACCATCTGAGTTAGCAAATTTTCGTGAACCAATTTCCAAATGAGTTTGCGCCCTGTTGCATTCTTTAATTGTTTTTCTCGTTTAATAGCATCAGATTTTGTTTGAAATTCTTCGGTATAAGCAATTATCCACGGTCGATATTTAATTGTATGCCCTTTAGTTGCCAATTCATTGTGTGAAAGAAAGCGATTGCTCAAATCGGATGTATAGCCGATATAAATTTGATTATACTTTTGAGAAAAGAGGACATACACAGTGAACATACTGCAATATAATATAATAAGAAAAGCCTCCAACTTTCGTTGAAGGCTTTTTCTTTCCAGGTA
>CAHJXH010000154.1 GCA_903644075.1 Sphingobacteriaceae bacterium
TTTTATTATTCGTAATGAAACGCACTAAAAAGCTACCTGCCGGTGTGGTAGTATCCGACCATTAAATTCACATCTAAAAACACATAAAAAATCAAACAAATGAATATTTCGAATAAAACAGTCCTCATTATTGGCGGTAGTGCCGGTATAGGATTTGAAACCGCCAAATTGTTAACCTCAAAAGGTAATAAAGTAATTATCACCGGCCGCGACGAAAACCGATTGAAAGCCGCTGCAGCCAAAATTGAAGGTGCAAGTTATTTTGTAGGTGATGTAAGCAGCGAAGCTGATACCCTTAAACTGGTTGATTACATTAATCAAAACTTCCCTCAACTGGATGTATTGATTAATAACGCTGGCCGTGCCGTAATACATAACCTTGCCGATAGCCCAAATGCTTTCGATATTGCAAGCGATGAAATCCTGACTAACTATTTAGCCATCATCCGCCTTACAGAAAAACTATTACCGCTATTAAAAGCGCAAAAAGAAGCTGCTATTGTTAACGTAAGTTCTATCGTGGTATTTGCACCTGGTGCTTCGTTGCCTACTTACGCTGCAAGTAAGGCCGCACTGCACTCGTATACCCGCTCATTGGGTTATGCGCTTAAAGATACTAGTGTTAAAGTATTTGAACTGATGCCTCCGTTGGTTGATACCGAATTATCTAAAGAAATTGGTGGCCATAACGGTATCCCTCCGCTACAGGTTGCAGAAGAGTTATTGGATGGTTTAACTAATGATGTAGCCGAAATACATGTTGGCCAAACTGCTGATATGTATCAGCTGTATCTTTCTTCGCCAGAGAAAGCACTGTTGGCTTTGAATTCAAGAGGGGAGTAAAGCTAATTAAATTTGTCATTCAGAGCAATAGCGAAGGATCTTCTTCGATCTGTATTGCCGTAATGCATTAGCGCAGAAGATTCTTCACTGCGTTCTGAATGACAAGATAAAAAGATAAGCCGCGCTTGTTTGTCATCCAGAGCGATAGCGAAGGATCTTTTTCGATCTGTATTGCCGTCGTGCATTAGCGCAGAAGATTCTTCACTGCGTTCTGAATGACAAAAGCGGTTAATAAAAAAGGGGTCTGGCAATATTGCCAGGCCCCTTTTTGTTATGGTATATTCAGTATTACATTTTCTTAAACACTGCAATACCATTATGGCCGCCAAAGCCAAACGTATTGCTCATGGTTACATCAACTTTATGGTCGATAGCTTCTTTCAATACAATGTTTAAAGTATCCGGAATAGCCGGATCTAATACCTCTGTATTGATAGTAGGGGCAATAACCTGATCCTTGATACTCATTAAACAAACAATAGCTTCAATAGCACCGGCAGCACCCAGCAGGTGGCCTGTCATTGATTTGGTAGCGCTGATCTGCATGTTGTTTTTCTCGCCTTTGGTAAGGTTCAGAATTGCTTTTAATTCTGATAAGTCGCCAACCGGGGTAGAGGTGGCGTGCATGTTCAGGTAATCAACATCGGCAATAGTGATGCCCGATTCTGCCAGGGCCAGTTGCATCGCTTTAGATGCACCTAAACCTTCGGGGTGAGTGGCTGTCATGTGATAGGCATCGGCAGTCATTGCTGCGCCTGTTACTTCAGCATAGATATGTGCACCGCGTGCTTTAGCGTGTTCGTATTCTTCTAAAACTAAAGCGCCTGCACCTTCGCCCATTACAAAGCCGTCGCGATCAACATCAAATGGGCGTGATGCGTGAGTTGGATCATCATTACGGGTCGACATGGCTTTCATCGAACTAAAACCACCGAATGATGCCTGGGTAATAGGGGCTTCAGAACCACCTGTGATGATGATCTTCGCCTTGCCTAAACGGATGTAGTTAAAGGCATCCATTATAGCGGTATTTGAAGTGGCGCAAGCTGAAACTGTGGTATAATTGATACCCATATACCCGTTACGCAATGATACCATGCCCGAAGCCATGTTAACCAGCATTTTAGGGATAAAGAAGGGGTTGAAACGCGGGTGACCGTCGCCCAATGCGTAGCCGGTAACCTGTTCTTCGAAGGTTTCCATACCACCCTGGCCCGATCCCCAGATTACGCCCACATCAAACGGGTCCATCTTGCTGAAATCGAAGCCTGAGTCTTTAATAGCCTCATCAGTTGCTACAAAAGCGTATTGGGTAAATGAGTCTGTGCGTTTCAAGTCTGCACGGTCTATAAAGTCGGCAGCGTTGAAATCCTTAAGCTCGCAGGCAACCTGGCTGCGGAACAAAGAAGGATCGAACTTGGTGATTCGCGAAGCGCCACTTTTCCCTGACACGATATTCTGCCAGAATGATTTTACATCGTTACCGATAGGGGTTAATGCGCCAAGGCCGGTAACTACCACTCTTTTTAACATGTTCTTATTTTAAAATTTTGGCAAATGTACAAAATAATTAAAATACCAATCGGTATATAATTGTAGGGTTATTGTAAAGCTATCTTACAGGGTTTGAAAGCCTGTTTTAAAACGCTAATTTCGCTGTGAGAATTCCCCTGGATGAAAGAGAAAGAAAAAATGGACGTAAGTTTCTGGACCAAGTATAAGCAATTTGCCGGCAACGAGATTTTGTTGTACGTAATTATGATTGTAGGCATTGTGCTGGGGATTTTCATCATTTCATTTTTTGTTAAATAAATTATTTCCCCCGCTAAATTTTCCTGAAAATACCTGGCAGATAATCCCTGCCAAAATGCCATAATATACCAGTCGGTACATTTTTTGTTATATTGCATGTGGGTTACAATTGCCGAAACGGAATTTCTACCTTGGGTAAAATCGTTCGGGTATTGTACATAGCAATTGAATCATTAACAAAAAGATATATCAATCAATCTCATGGAAAATCAATATGATGTAGTATTCATCGGCTCTGGCCCGGGTGGGTATACAGGTGCTATCCGTGCTTCGCAATTGGGTTATAAAGTGGCCATTGTTGAAAAATATAGCACCCTCGGTGGTACCTGTACCAATGTGGGTTGTATCCCGGCTAAAGCATTGTTGGATAGTACCGAACATTTTCACCAGGCTAAAGAGCAGTTTAAAACACATGGCATAAATTTAAATGGCGATATCAGCCTCGATTTTACCCAGTTTATTAGCCGTAAAGCAGGCGTGGTTGGCCAAAATACGGCCGGTCTTATTTACCTGATGAAGAAAAATAAAATCGACGTACACCAGGGCTTAGGCAGCTTTGTAGATAATACCCATTTAAAAGTTACCGGTGCTGATAAAGAAACTGTGCTCACTAGTAAATACTTTGTGATTGCTACAGGCTCAAAACCTTCAACCATCCCGGGTGTAACAATCGATAAAAAGCGGATCATTACTTCGACCGAAAGCTTATCGTTACCTGCTCAACCAAAATCAATGGTGATTATAGGTGGCGGTGTAATAGGAGTAGAGCTGGCTTCGGTTTATGCGCGTATTGGTACCGATGTAACGATAATAGAATACACTGATTCACTGATCCCAACGATGGACCGTGAGTTAGGTAAAGCTTTATTTAAAACCTTAGGTAAGCTTAATATCAAAATGCTGTTAAGCAGTAAAGTACAATCTGCCGCTAATTTAGGGGAGCAAGCTTCGGTTAAGTTTTTGGATAAAGATGGCAAAGAACAAGAGATCATCACTGATTACTGTTTAGTTGCCGTAGGCCGCAGGGCGTACACTGATGGCCTGAATTTACAAGCCGCCGGTGTTGAGTCCGAAAAAAATGGCAAAGTAAAAGTGAACGGCCAGTTGCAAACCAACGTGCCAAATATCTACGCCATTGGCGACGTAATCGATGGCCCAATGCTGGCGCACAAAGCAGAAGATGAAGGTACATTTGTGGCCGAAGTTATTAACGGACAAAAGCCACATATCAACTATAACTTAATCCCCGGTGTGGTTTATACCTGGCCGGAGGTTGCCGCTGTAGGCCAAACCGAAGAGCAATTGAAAGCGGCCGGTATCGAATATAAATCGGGTAAGTTCCCATACTCTGCCAGTGCACGTGCCAGGGCTTCGATGGATACTGATGGGTTTGTGAAAGTGCTGGTTTCGCCTAAGTATGGCGAAGTATTGGGCGTACACATCATTGGCCCGCGTGCTGCAGATGTTATTGCACAATCTGTTGTAGGCATGGAATACGAGGTTACTGCCGAAGATATGTACCGCATCAGCTATGCCCACCCAACCTATTCGGAAGCGTTGAAAGATGCTTACCTGATGGCATCGGGACAAGGCGCTATTAATATTTAACACTCAGATTTTTCTTTTTTACGCAAAGCCGGTTGATTATTTGTGATCAACCGGCTTTATTGTTAAGAGTGAGTTTTTAAGAGTTCATTTAGCATACCTGCTGCATTTTTGTTGGCAGGCTCAACTGCTTGTGCCTTTTGATAATAAAGAATGGCTTGCTCGTGATCGCCTTTCTTGAAATAACATTCGCCGATTAATTCGTAAGCATAAGAGATATCGCCGGGCTTGGCATTTAACAGCGCGGCAGCATGAAAAATACTGATCGCATCATCAAGCTTATTTCTACGCTGTAAATATTTACCTGTACTAATAAGATCACCAATTTCGAAAGAAAAGTCGTAATTATCCGGGTGATTTGTTTTTATATCACGATAAAAGGCCAGGCCCTGTTCGGTATTGTTAAATACTTTATCACGTATATCGAGGTAAATAGATTTCCTGGGGATGGTAAAGGGTTCGGCTTTTAGAATAGAAATTATAGCAGATTTAATCCCATGCACCTTTAAGTTTTGATTGTTGGTCATCATGATAATACTTACACTATCTTTAAGGTTACTGTAAAGGAGGGCTTCGTAATTACTATTAGATCCCTGGTGCTGGTGCCATACCAAATTGCCCGCTTCATCAAAACCGGTGGAACCCAAACTACTTTCGCCGCCTGCAAAATTAGCAGCCAGTTCGCGGAATGATTCCCTGGAGATCAGCTGATAGCTTTCCAATGCTTTGGTCCATTGATAAAGGTCGGTAACAGGTAAGCGCAGCCAGCCGGTCATGCCCTGGGCATATTTAGTTTCGTGATGGTCATTATCAAACGCACGTGCCATACCGGGCCCATCAACAGGATGGTCGATGATGGTGTGTGTCATGTGTGCGGGTATCAATATATTCTTCCTGATAAATTCGGCATAAGGCAACCCGCTTATTTTTTCGATGATGCGCATTTGCAGGTACACATTGTAGTGGCTGTAGATATAGGCAGATCCGGGTTCAAATTTTACATCTTTCAGGGCCATCAGGTTTTTTAGCAACTCCTCATCGGTCTCGTCAGATTGCGCATTAACATTGGGTATGCCACTGGTATAATTAATAAGGTGCCTGATCTTTACTTTCTGTGCCCATTGTGGCAGTTGCGGTAAAAATTTAGCGACAGGATCATCCAATTTCAACAATCCGCGTTCTTTCAAAATCATAATAGCCGTACCATTAAATTCTTTACAGATGGAGCCCATATCAAACTTTAGATCTGGCCTTAGCTTTATAGTACGATTAGCATCGGCATATCCCCATGATTTTTGGTAAATGACTTTTCCTTTCTGCGCTACAAGGATATTGCCATTAAATATGCCGCGGTTAAAGGATACCTGCATCAGCGAATCAATCTGTTTAACGGCTACAGATTGTGCCTGTAATATATTGAAGGATAAGGAAAGTAGAATAGAAAATAATAATACTCGCATAGGTTCTTTTTTTAAAAGACCCATAGGCATACATATAGTTGCACGATAAACAAATTAAGGCTAAATCAATTAAACACCTTTGTACTAATAGCTTGTTGTACCAGTATGAAAGTATTACTTGCGGGTGCTAATGGCTACATAGGTACAAGGTTAATCCCTGTTTTGTTAGAGAAAGGTTGCGACATCGTTTGCCTGGTGCGCGATAAACGCCGTTTTAGGGAGAACAGTGATTATGCCAACCGGGTAACTTTGATAACGGGAGACTTGTTGCATCCTGAAACTATAGAAAGCTTCCCTACAGATATTGATGCGGCTTACTACCTGGTTCACTCCATGTCGCAAGCCAATGATTTTTCGGATATGGAGGCGCAATCGGCTAAAAATTTTATTACCCAAGTCGACAAAACAAATTGTAAGCAGATCATTTATCTGAGCGGTATTACCAATGATGATAACTTATCAGACCACTTGAAATCGCGCCGCCACGTGGAGGATGTTTTAGAGGAAGGGAAAGCGAAATTGACAGTATTACGTGCCGCCATCATTATTGGTTCGGGCAGTGCATCATTCGAGATTATTCGTGACCTCACCGAGAAGCTCCCTATTATGACCGTACCACGCTGGGTAAACACTAAGTGCCAGCCTATAGCCATCCGTGATATATTATTTTACCTCGAGAATGTGTTGTTGAACGATAAAACATTCGGTAAAACATTTGATGTAGGCGGGCCGGATATTCTGTCGTTTAAAGATATGATGCTGAAGTACGCTAAGGTGCGTAAACTGAACAGACATATCATTACCATTCCATTCCTGTCGCCCAAAATATCATCCTATTGGCTGTACTTTGTTACATCTACCAGCTATTCGTTGGCGCAAAGTTTAGTGGATAGCATGAAGAACGAAACCATCGCTAAAGACCACTCCATCAACAATATCATCCCGCATGAGTGTGTGAGTTATGAAGAAGCTTTACGACTGGCTTTTATCAAGATCGAACAAAACTCTATTGCCTCCAGCTGGAAAGATGCTTTGAATGTAGGCTATCTTAACCCAGCCTTTATGGATCAGATCAAAGTACCGCAGAACGGCACCGTAGAATATAAAGTAAAGTTGCCCTTTAAGCAGGATACCGATAAGGTTATGAGCAACATTTGGGCAATTGGTGGCAACCGAGGCTGGTATTACTGGGACTGGATCTGGGGCATTCGTGGCTTTCTGGATAAAATGGTAGGCGGGGTAGGCTTACGCAGAGGCCGCACCAGTAGCGTGGATGTTTTTGCCGGAAACACGATTGACTTTTGGCGTGTACTGCTTGCAGATAAAGTGAATAAACGATTATTACTCTACGCTGAAATGAAACTACCAGGCGAAGCCTGGCTGGAGTTTAAAATTGTAGAGCATGCCGGCAAAAAGTTTCTGAGCCAAATAGCCACCTTCCGCCCAAATGGGTTGCTTGGTCGGTTGTATTGGGCTTCGATGTTCCCTTTCCATGTTTTTATTTTTAGGGGAATGGCAAACAGGATAGTTAGCTACGAGCAAATTCCGGTGCAAAAATCCTGATATTATAATGTGTTGATTTGTTTGACAGTAAAGTAATTGTTGCCATTCAATTTAATTTATTTATTATTGCATAATCATTGATTAGTCAATTATATGTCAACAATAAATTCATCTCTTAAAATATTAATGAACCTGGCGAAAGTGCAGGCGGTAATATCCCGTCGGTTCGATCGGCTTAATATGCATGGTATTGGTTTTAGCGATTTTATGATCCTTTACCTGTTACAGCAATCTGTAGATGGTAAAATGCGCAGGATAGATCTGGCCGATAGGATAGGGCTCACCGCTTCTGGTATTACCCGAATGCTGTTGCCGATGGAAAAGATAGGCTTGGTATCCCGCGAAGCAAACGAACGCGATGCCCGGGTGAGCTACGTTGTACTTACCCCTGCGGGCAGGCAATTATTTGAAGATGCTAAACTCACTGCCGAAGCTCTCGCTACCGAGATTATCCCTGCAGACAGAGAGAAAAAGTTTAACTCATTAACAGATTTGCTGGCCATGCTTGGCGGCAATATTAGCTGATACCGTATGTCATCAATATTACACTCTACTGTACCGGCCGAAAAAATAAAATCCGTTGAAAATGCTTTATTAAAAGCTTTTAACACTACAGAAGTAAGCGATATTAGTTTACTGGAAGGCGGGCTATCTGCTTCCGCTGTGTACAAGATCATTGTTAATGATACGCCCTATGTGCTGAAGTTGGACAGTGCAGTCTATAATAACCTCAATGATGAACTTACCTGTATGGAAATTGCTGCCAATGGAAATATTGCCCCAATGGTATATTATCTGAATATTGCAGACGGCATATCCATTACCGGTTTTATTAAGGCTGTACCGATGGCTGCTGCTTTTACATCGATAGGATCACGTTTGCAGGAGCTGGCCAAAACCATTAAAGCGATACACGAACTCCCGCTTTTTACAAAAGAGAGTAGCTTGTTGGATACAGTAGATGGACTAATCAACCAATTTGAAGCTTCGAAAATGCTTACGGGGCCTGTATTTGATGAGTGTTTTGAATATTATGATCTCATTAGAAATTATTATCCCTGGGATGACACAGATAAGGTTTCGAGCCATAATGATTTGAACCCTAATAATATGGTTTGCGACGGCGAAAAGATCTGGATTATTGATTGGGATGGCGCCTTTAAGAATGACCGGTATGTTGATTTGGCTATCACAGCGAACTTTTATGTATCCAACGATGAGCATGAGGAGCTATTCTTACAAACCTATTTCGGCGAGAATCTGAACGATTATAACCGTGCCCGTTTCTTTTTAATGCGCCAGGTTTGCCGTTTGGTTTATGCTATGCTGATGTTTAAACTGGCAGATGCATCAAACCCAATGGGAATGGGGCATGATCCTAATATGGAGGACATCACCCTTAACGACGTAAAGCAACAAGTGGGAGCAGGCAAAATAAGCTTAGCGGGTTATGAAGGGCAATTACTATTCGGTAAGGCGCTGTTTAATGAGGCTTTGGTGAGCATGCAATCGCCACGTTTTAACTTATCGATACAGCAGATATCTGCATAAATAAAAAGCCTGATGCATAAACATCAGGCTTTTCAGGTATATGTAGGGTTGATTATATTAGTCTAAAACCAATTCGCCAAGGGCTTCTTTCGAGAAACCTTTCAGCTCACCAGTCCTGTTTTCTTTGATCTTTTTAACCCATGACGGATCTGATAATAACGGGCGGCCAACGGCAACCAGGTCAAAATCGCCACGGTCCATACGGCGGGTTAATTCATCAAGCGATGTTGGGTCAGAACTTTGGCCGGCAAATGCGCCAAAGAAATCGCCGCTTAAACCAACAGAACCTACGGTGATGGTAGCTTTGCCTGTTAGTTTTTTAGCCCATCCTGCAAAGTTAAGGTCAGATCCTTCAAATTCTGGTTCCCAGAAACGGCGCTGCGAGCAATGTAAAATATCTACACCGGCATCGGCCAGTGGGTTTAACCAGGCTTCCATTTCCTGTGGAGTATTAGCCAATTTAGTATCGTATGCTGATGGCTTAAATTGCGATAAACGGATAATTACCGCAAAGTCTTCACCCACTTGTCTGCGTACTTCTTTAATTACTTCGATACCGAAGCGGTTGCGTTCGGCCAGTGTTTTACCACCCCAGCCATCGGTGCGTTTGGTTTGTACCTTCCCAAAAGAACTGGTCGATCAGGTAACCATGCGCGCCGTGAATTTCTACGGTATCAAAACCTAAGCGTTTAGCGTCTGCTGCTGCTTTACCGTAAGCAATAATAGTGTCTTCAATGTCTTTCTCAGTCATGGCAACACCGTTTTTCAAATCAGGGTTATTTAAGCCCGATGGGCCTTCGAACGGTTGTGATGGTACCCAGCCCGAATGATGATTATTCATCACACCCATGTGCCATATCTGCGGGCCCATTTTACCACCGCCTGCATGTACCTCGTTAATTACATTCTGCCAGCCGGCTAATGACTCTGCACCATAAAAATGCGGAATATTAGCATCATTTGAGGAAGATACGCGGTCAATTACCGTTCCTTCAGAAAGGATCAAGCCAACTTCGCCTTCGGCACGTTTGCGGTAATAAGCAGCAACGTTTTCACCCGGCACACCATCTGGTGAAAATGAACGCGTCATTGGCGCCATTACAATGCGGTTTTTTATGTTAAGTGATTTAAGGCTAAACGGCCTGAATAAACTGTCTGTACTCATGTGTGTTATATTTTGTATTTAATTAGATGTCTGTTTGTATCAATTTGCTCAAGGCTTCGAAAGCTTCTTCGTTTCGTTGGTAGTAAGTCCATTGGCCAACGCGGGTTGATTTAACTAAACCGGCACGTTGCAGGGTAGATAAGTATTCGGAAACCGTTGATTGTGTAAGCCCGGCTTTAATTTGAATTTGCCCCACGCAAACCCCATGATCAAAATTGGCATGTTCTTTCTGATCAGGGAAGTTTAAATCCGGGTCTTTAAGCCAGTTCAGTATCTGTAACCTGGTTTTATTAGAAAGCGCTTTAAAAATCTCTAGCTGATCCATAGTACAAAGGTATATCGGAAAATCCCGATATGCCAATTAATATTTCAGAGATGACATAAAGTTGATAGATATCGGGAGTTTCCGATATGCTAAATTGCCATATATTATCAATTCTGATCTGCTTGACTTATACCCCTTATCAACTTTTATGCAAAATGCACAGACAGAGGCTTTCCCCTATTTAGGGGAAGGCAAAGGCATTGCCAATACTACAAACTTTAATAAGGGGTAGAATTAAAGCAGTTTAATAGAAGTGGGTACATGCAGATATGCTAAACCTTATGAAATAATTTATTCTTAATATGTTTAGTTTCGGCCTGGCGGTAATCTTTAGCGTAATTTTTCGTTGATTTGGGAAGTTCTTAATACCCCGCTTATTTTTTCGATCCATAGCAGTATACCACTAATGGCAGTATTATTAGTAGAAGACGAACCCAATGTAGTATCGGTAATTAAACGCGGACTGGCCGAGCACGGCTTCGAACTCAGCGTGGCTACCGATGGCTTAACGGGTTTGCAAATGGCCATTGATTATCCCTTCGATCTCATCATCCTCGATCTGATGCTGCCCAATATGGATGGCATACAAATTTGTAAACGCATCCGTGAGCATAACGAAAACGTACCCATCCTGATGCTCACAGCTCTCGATTCGACAGAAAACATTGTGAACGGCCTGAACAGTGGTGCCGATGATTACCTGGTAAAGCCTTTTAAAATGATAGAACTGGCCGCCCGGTTAAAAACGCTGATGCGCAGGAGGGGAGGTGAGGCTAAACCTGTAAACAGCATATACAAAATAGCTGGATTGGAGTTGGACGCCGATGCCAAAATCGTTACTCTGAATAAAGAACCCATCAACCTTACCTCTACCGAATACCGTTTGCTGGAATACTTTATTAAGAATCAGAAGAAAGTACTGTCGCGCATTCAAATTCTTGAGAATGTTTGGGATATCGATTTTAACCTGGGCACCAACGTGGTTGATGTATACATCAACTATCTGCGTAAAAAGCTCGATAAAACAAACCCGGCGCGGTTTATACAAACAGTTTTCGGTATGGGGTATATGATGAAGGATAACGACTAACATGAGGATTCAAACCAAAATAACGCTGCACTTTTTGGCCTTATCTATCGCCATTTTATTGCTGCTCAATGCCTTTATTTTATATTTCGAATACCAGTTTAACTATCAGGATTTTTTTAAACGGCTGGAGGCAAGGGTAAACCTCACTGCAGATATAAACCTGTTCCCTAATGAGAAAACGAAGGCTTATCAGGAAGTGCGTTCACGTTATTTAGAAAAACTGGATGCCGAGAAAGAACAAGTTATTAAGTCTAATACCAACGGCAAGTTTACCAATCCGGGCTTGCCTGTGCCTTTCTTTGATGAGGTTACTAAAAGCGGTAACGCTGAGTTTAAAAAAGACAACCAATTTTATGCGGGTAAAATTGTAGCTCAGGGCGGGGATAAATATCTGGTGGTAGTAGAT
>CAHJXH010000155.1 GCA_903644075.1 Sphingobacteriaceae bacterium
GCCATTTTTTAATAGTTTTTGTACCAGTACCAAGCCTAAACCTTTAGACGCACCTGTTACAAACCATACTTTTTGATTGTCCATTTTTATTATTGTTTTAGCTAGATTTTTAATAATTAACCATGATAGTCCATTGCCTTAGACAGTTCTTCATTCATGCGGAATTCTTTATTAAGCAGATCGAGTTTGGCCATTGCTCTATTATAAGCATCGCTGCCAAGTAGCAGATAAAGCGGAGGATTTTCCTCCAAACCTACCTGGATAATTGCTTCAGAAGCTTTCTCCGGGTCGCCAGCCTGGTTACCATTCATGTCTATGAACCGGGCATGGGTTGCACGTACGTCGGCATACTCGGCAATAGGCGTTTTAGTCATCACCAATGACTCTGGTGTTAAGAAGCTGGTACGGAATGCACCCGGCGCCACTACTGTAACTTTGATACCAAATGATTTTACATCCTGCGCCAACACCTCTGATAAGCCTATAACCGCAAATTTAGTAGCCGAATAGATAGGCCAGCCTGTACCGCCTGCAATGCCTGCTATAGATGATATATTGATAATATGACCCGATTTTTGCCCGCGCAGGTAAGGCATTACACTGCGTATAACGTTAATGGTGCCAAACACATTTACATCGAAATTTTGGCGGGTTTCCTGGTCGGTTAACTCCTCAATGCTGCCGCCAACGCCGTAGCCCGCATTGTTAATTACCACATCAATGGCCTTGAATGTTTGGTGAGTTGTATGGATAGCTTTGCATACGCTATCTTCATCAGTCAGGTTAACCTGCAACGGTAAAAAGTTGGGCGTTTTATCACCTACAGCATCAACCAGTTCATCTAAATTACGGGAAGTAGCAGCAACGTACTGGCCCGCATTTAGCAATTGCCTAACCATGCTTAACCCAAAACCTTTAGACGCCCCTGTAATAAACCATACTTTTTTTTGTTCCATAAATCTTTGTTCGTTTGATAAAACAAAGGTAGGGCAACATTAAAGGCAAGCGCTTACGTTAAGCAAACAGATGATTACAAAATTCAAACATTTCTGAATGAACTTGGGGTTAAAGCAGTTTTCTTCTTGAAAAAGTTATTGAAATGAGTGGGCTCTTCGAAGCCTAATGAATAGGCAATTTCGGCGATGTTCCAATCGGTATGTTTCAGCAAGGTCTTGGCTTCACTTAGTAAACGCTCGGCAATACGGTCTGTGGTGGTTTGGCCTGTAGTTTCACGAATGGCCCTGTTAAGGTGGTTTACATGCACAGATAATTGGCTGGCAAAGTCATTAGCCGAACGCATAGAAAAACGCTGTGATGGCGTTTCTATCGGGAACTGACGCTCTAGCAATTCTGTAAATACCGCAGTAATACGCGATTTAGCATCGGTATACCGGCATGAGGCTTCAGACGGCTTTGTTTTAAGTGCGTAGTGGATAATGTCAGTTACATAGTTGCGCAGCAGGTCGTATTTGTAAATATAATCCGACTCAATTTCGGTCATCATCCTGGTAAAAACTTCTGACACATAAGCCTCTTGTTCAGCAGTCAACGGATAAAAAGGGCTATTGCCTAATTGATACATTGGAAGTTCCATTAACCCACCGCGGATTTTATCCGTAAAAAACTCTTCGGTAAAAATGCAGAAGAAGCCGGTTCTGTCATCAGTCAGATTTTCCCAGGCATAAGGCACCGTTGAATTAAAAAACATCAGTGTAGTGCCTGATACATCGATACTCTTATCTGCGTAGTGGCAGGTACTATTACCCCGCATCATCGTTATTTTGTAATAACTCCTGCGGCTGTAACTAATATGGCCATTAGCCGGATTAGGACCAATACAGTCCTCCATCCTGAAAACGTTGAAGTGCCCTATCTCCTTCTGGATATTATCGGGCATCCATTGTTGCTTATGCTGATAAAATTCTTCGAGTGATTCTGTCCCTGCCATATACAAAGTTACATAATTCAAACACTACACAAGTGTTATTTTAATGTCAATTATGCTTAAAAAACAAAAAAGCATTACTTAAATAAGTAATGCTTTTTATACTATAAAATGTTAATAATTAGCTTTTATCTACCATTTTAGCAGCAGATTCATCATACCGCGCACCTGTATTTGGATACTTCGCAAGTAAGGCTTCGATGTCGGTTAAATTTTCAGATGAAAGTTCCACGTCCGGAGCTCCGGCATTATCGGCAAGTTTATCTCGCTTTTTAGTTCCGGGTATCGGGATAATATTGTCACCTTGTTTTAGTACCCAGGCCAAGGCTAATTGCGCCGGGCTGCAACCAATTTGCGCGGCCAGATCAGCGAAACCTTGCGCCAGTTTTTGGTTGTTATCCCGGTATTCCTCCTGGTAACGGGGCAGCTTTTTGCGGAAGTCGTTATCTGCTAAATCTTTTAAATTTAAGGTGTTAGTCATCAACCCTCTTGCCAGCGGACTAAACGGAACAAAGGCAATGCCCAGCTCCTTACATGCCGGCAATACGCTTGCCTCCACATCGCGGGTTAATAATGAATATTCACTTTGCACGGCACTGATAGGGTGCGTAGCATGCGCTTTACGGATAGAGTTTGCTGAAGCTTCTGACAAGCCTATATAACGCACCTTGCCTTCTTTCACCAATTCGCCCATGGCGCCTACCATTTCCTCAACCGGTACGTTGGGGTCAATACGGTGAGCATAGTATAAGTCGATCACATCAACCTTCAGGCGCTTTAAGCTTGCCTCCAATGCCTTTTTCATGTAAGCGGGCGAGCCATCAAATACCATTTGGGCACCATTGCTGCCTTCGCGCTGGGTAAAGCCAAATTTGGTGGCTATAAATATCTTATCCCGATTAGGAACTAACACGTTGGAAATCAGCTCTTCGTTTACGCCGCTACCATAAACATCGGCAGTATCCCAAAAGTTAATGCCAAGCTCAAGCGCATAGTTTAGCGTAGCTATCGATTCTTTATCATCGGGCACACCATAGGCATGGCTCATGCTCATACAGCCCAGGCCAATAGCCGAAAGCTTCTCTCCGTTTCCAAAATTTCTGTATTTCATATCATTGGTATTTGTTATTCAAATGTATAGGCAACAGTTGAAGAATAGATCAGTTTTATGTAATAAGTATAGTGATAGTTGAATATGGAGTAATTTTCGAAAAACACTTTAAAAGCTTTTTAGTTTAATACCCTATCAACTCGTTAAATTAATAATACACCCGTTATACAAGCAACTATTAATTAGTACTATAAATATTTGCTACATTAGTAATTTCTATTCTATTTATTATGCCTTCTAAAAAAGCACCCTTTCCCCCCAAGCAGCCTATGCATCAGCTGCCTAAAACCCCCACAGGTATTACCGGATTAGATGAAATTACCATGGGTGGTTTGCCAACCGGCAGGCCAACATTGGTTTGTGGCAGTGCAGGCTGTGGCAAAACACTAATGTCGATAGAATTTATAGTAAGGGGTGCTATTGAGTTTAATGAACCCGGCGTTTTTATCGCTTTTGAAGAAAAGGCCGAAGAGTTAGCTACTAACGTGGCCTCACTTGGCTTTGACCTGAATGAGCTGCAGCAGCAAAAGAAAATTAAGATTGACTATATACATGTAGACCGCAGCGAAATTGAAGAAACCGGTGAGTATGATCTCGAAGGCTTATTTATTCGTTTAAACTACGCTATTGACAGTATCGGCGCAAAACGCGTTGTGCTGGATACAATTGAAAGCCTTTTTTCGGGTTTAACCAACCAGTCTATATTACGGGCCGAATTACGCAGGTTATTTCAGTGGTTAAAAAATAAGGGCGTTACCGCTATTATTACCGGCGAAAGAGGCGAAAAAACTTTAACCCGCCAGGGATTGGAAGAGTATGTATCTGACTGCGTGATCTTATTAGATCATCGCATTATTAACCAGATCTCTACCCGCCGCTTACGCGTTGTTAAATATCGCGGCACAACACATGGTACCAATGAATATCCTTTCCTTATTGATGAAGATGGGATATCTGTGTTACCGGTAACCTCACTAAAATTAGATAAACCGGTATCGTCAGACAGGTTTCCATCCGGCATACCTGCGCTTGATAAAATGCTGAGCAAAGGTGGATTTTTCCGTGGCAGCAGTATTTTGGTTTCGGGCACGGCAGGTACCGGCAAAACCAGCATGGCGGCCAGTTTTTGCAACGAAGCTTGCCTGCGTGGCGAGAAATGTTTGTTTTTTGCGTTTGAAGAATCGCCCGCCCAGATTATCCGCAATATGCGCTCTATCGGCATCGATCTGCAGAAACATGTAGATAAAGGATTGCTGAAATTTTATGCTTCGCGCCCAACGCTACATGGGCTGGAGATGCATTTAGTTGCAATACACAAAGCCATCAAAAACTTTAAGCCAGATATGGTTGTTGTTGACCCTATAACCAATTTGATTACAATTGGCTCTGTAAGCGACGTAAAATCAATGTTGGTTAGGCTGATAGATTTTTTACAGGAGGAACAAATTTCGGTAATATTTACAGCCCTTACATTAAACCTGGTAGTAAACGAACAAACGGACGAAGGTGTATCATCATTAGTTGATGCATGGTTACTGATAAGGGATATTGAACTTAACGGCGAGCGCAACCGCGGCTTATATATCATGAAATCGCGCGGGATGAAGCACTCTAACCAGGTACGCGAATTTGTAATATCTGACGATGGCTTAGATCTGATCGATGTTTATATTGGCCCGGATGGTATACTTACCGGTTCGGCACGTGAGGCACAGGTGCTGATGGAAGAAACCGGACAGGTGCTTCATACGCATGCTGTAGATTTTAAAGACCGCGAACTGTTACGTAAGCGCAAAGTGCTCGAGTCGAGGATTGAAAGCCTTAAATCGGAATTCGAATCAACCGAAGCAGAATTGAATAAGACGTATATAGAAGATGCTATTAAAAAAGATGTACTGCAGCAAAACCGCGAAAAGCTAAGCAACCTAAGGGGTAAAAGCTTTTATGACATCGATACAACAAAAAGTAAAAATAAAAAAAGTAAAAAGTAGTGGGTAAAGAATACGAGTTAAGGTTATACGTGGCAGGTAAAACAGCAAAATCTGTAACCGCATTAAATAACCTTAAAAAATATTGTGAAGAACATTTAAAAGGTAAGTACAGCATTGAGGTTATTGATTTGCTTGTACAACCACAATTGGCAGAGGGCGACCAGATTTTGGCCATCCCTACCCTGGTTAAAAAAGTACCGGAGCCGGTACGTAAAATTATCGGCGACCTATCTAATGAAGAGAAAGTTTTAGTTGGCCTTGACATCCGCCCCAAAAAATAATAGCATAAAAAAATATACATGACAAATAAAGACGATGCTATTGATTGGGATACGGACAACGAACAAACCTATGAACTGCGTTTGTTTGTAACCGGTACGTCCCCGGCATCTGTACGGGCCATTAATAACTTACATGTTATATTAGAGCAACATTTAAAAGGCCGCTACGAGTTAGAAATTATTGATGTTTATCAGCAGCCATTGCTGGCGAAAAGTGAAGATATAAGTGCCATACCTGTATTGATAAAAAAAGCCCCCCGGCCTGTGCGAAGACTGGTTGGTGACATGTCTGACGAGAACAAGGTGCTTCGCGGCCTTGGTTTATTGTAAATCCGTTACCATTTGGAAAGTACAAAAACATACCAGGACCTTTTAACCGAGCTGAAGGATTTACAGCTTGAGATGGAGGAAACACGCTTTAGATTAGAAGAAGCGACAGATACGATTGAAGCTATCCGCACAGGCGAGGTTGATGCCTTGATTGTAAACGATGGCGACGGGCACCAACTGTACACCCTAAAAAGCACAGACCAAACTTACCGCATTTTTATTGAGCAAATGACCGAAGGTGCTGTTACACTTAATGAAACCGGCCATATTTTATACAGCAATTCGCAATTTGCCCAATTGGTTGGTTTGCCGCTTGAGAAAGTTACCGGCAAATCATTCTATAAATTTATTACAGATGACTGCCTTGTAGAATGTAAATCTCTAATTGTTAAAGCATGGAAAGGCAATACCAAAGGCGAATTATCTTTACGAACTTATGAAAACCAGAAAATCCCAGCCCTGCTTTCTTTAAAAACACTCGATTTGGATGAGGGGCTGTCTTTAAGCGTTATTATTACCGACTTAACAGAACAAAAAGAAACCCAGAAACTGCTAGAGCAAAAAAATGAAGAACTTGAAGAAGCACAAAAGATAGCCTATCATTTAAATGCTAACCTGGAAAATACGGTTAAAGAGCGAACACATGAGCTTGAAATTAACATCCGCGAGAAAACAAAAATTGAAGAAAACCTGCGCGGAAACCAGCAACGCCTGCAAAGTATATTAGATACCATGGCCGAGGGTGTGGGTATTGTTGATACTGAAGGAAAACTGATATATGCCAACCCGATGGCACAAACCATTTTCGGTATCAAAGATGGAGAAACTGCTTTATTCTCTGCAGATAACCCCCATTGGCAAAACTTACACATTGATGGTTCTCCCCTGCCCGATGAGGAGCACCCGATGGCTATAATGTTCGCTACACAGAAAGCGATTTATGATCATGAAATCTCCATCCAGTTTCCAGAAAAAGAGCGTTTATTTATATCTATTAATGCAGCGCCCCTTATTGACCAAAATGAAAAACTGAATGGTGGTGTAGTAACGTTTACAGATGTAACCGCACGCAGAATAACGATGCAGCAAAAGGACGATTTTATAAGTATTGCAAGCCATGAATTAAAAACCCCGGTAACCAGTTTAAAAGCCTCTATACAGCTACTGGAGCGGATGAAGAATAACCCATCCCCTGTTATGCTGGCTAAATTGATAGACCAATCGGGCCGCAGCCTGGAAAGACTGAACAACCTGATTAATGATTTGCTGAATGTAAACCGGATTACGCATGGCCAGCTGCAATTACGTAAAAAGCAATTTGTGGTTGGCGATATGATAAACAATAGCTGTTATCACCTGCGTTCGGTTGGCGTACATCAGTTAAATATAAGCGGCGATCTTGATTTAAGTATTTATGCCGACGAACAGCGTATAGACCAGGTTTTGATTAATTTTTTAAACAACGCCGTTAAATATGCGCCTGATTCTGTAGATATAACTATTACTATAGAAAAGATAGACGGTAGGGTAAAAATAGCTGTGGCAGATAAAGGGCAGGGTATTTTACCAGAGAAAATACCGCACCTGTTTGATCGTTATTACCGTGCCGATCACAGTGGAACCCAATTTTCGGGCCTTGGGCTTGGCTTATACATCAGTGCCGAGATCATCAAACGCCACGGCGGGGAAATTGGTGTAGATAGTAAATTAAATATTGGCAGTACCTTTTGGTTTACGCTTCCTGTTCAATAAAAACAAATAACATTGTTCAATAAAAAAGCCGTTCCACATTAGTTGGGACGGCTTTTTTATGAAAAATATCTTCGCTTAGTTAGTAACCGTTTTGTAGGTGTAAGGCAAGTTGGTTAACTGCCCGGTTGCTATTTGTGCAATACTGATTGATACAAAGTTACCGTTACTATCAAAAACCGTATTGGTTGATACGAAGTTAAATGTACCGGTTAAGGTTTTCTTTACCGTATCAATTGATGCAATGATGATTTGCTGGGAGCCATCTTTAGTGGTACCAAATGGCGTGTATACAAAATTACCGCCTACGCTTTGTAGCGTGCTATAATTAAATGTAGCATTTGATGTATAAGTACCTATCGGGAAATTACTACCGGCAGCTGAGTTTGTATTTGTAATAGCCATAGTAACCTGCTTTTGTGCATGCGTTGCACTACAGGTTAATACCCTTGTTTTTGTTGTTGGGTTATAAGTTACAACGGCGCTCAAAGTATCGCTCGGTGCCCATAAAGTTCCATCCAAATAAGCCTGAAAAGCCGAAATAGGCGCTGTAGTTGTGGTGACTGCTGTAACTCCGTCTTTTTTACAGCTTTGTATCAGGAATGCACAAAAAACAAGTAGAAGGGTATATTTTATTTTCATCTGTGAAATTTAGCCCAAATTAAAGTCATTTATTGTTTAAAATATATGATTTCACACATTTTAACATTTGACCGTGTTTGAACCTTTTTTTACTGGGGTTAATCTAACCCTCTAAACGTACTTTTAAACAATATTGTATGCTGCAAAAATAATAAATATTGTTTCTGTTTAGGGATGATTGCAATATTTATTAAGGCAATTTTACTTTATAAACTCGGAAAGGATATTCAACCTTATCCTGCCCGTTATTATACTTAGGCAAACGGTGTACCTGCGAACAGCTAAAGTACAGATAACCATCGTTTCCAATGCCAAACGAGTCGGGCCATATCAGCCTTTCATCCTTTACTAAAAAATGCACTTTGCCATCGGGCGTAACATACTGTATGGCATGGTCGGGCGAATCACTGAGGTAAATATTGCCTTTGGCATCGGCTATCATACCGTGACAGACACCTGTTTCTGCTACCATTTCTACTTTAGCAGATAGATCGGCATTGGTAAATGAGGTATTAGCGAGGTCGGTAGTCAATATCCGATAAAGCTTGGTTTGGTTAATAGCCCGGAAGTAGAAGTATTTATTATCCTTAGTTAAAGCGATACCATTAACGTTTGATGTAAAAGGTTTGCCGTTATCATCAATTACATCCTTGCCATCCAAATGCAGTTTAAATCCCGGTACAACCGTGGTCGATTTATCGTCCTGCAACACAACCCTGCTCTTGCCGCTCTTTAGATCCAGTACCACAATAGCATGCAAACCGGGATCGGACAGGTAAGCCAGTTGCTTACTGTTATCGATACACATGTCATTGAGTGCACTTTTATCTTTCGGCAGATCATCGAAGGTGTAGATCTGCTTTACTTTATTGTTGTTCAGATCAATCTGGATCAGTTTAAACTGGCCTTGTGCAGGCGCACCCTTATCATTCCCAAAAACAGAAGATGCCCCTGCCGGGGCCGAATCCAGTACCCAGAGGTTGTTTTGGTCGTCTGCATAAAGGTCCTGTACGTTTACAAAATGATTTTCAGGTTTGTCGACAATAAATTTATTCCATTCTGCATTAGGGAAAGGTACACGCTCACCGTTCACTATTTCGGTAAGCCCATAAACATAAGGCTGGCGGTGTGGAAAGGAAACAAACAGCCGGTTACTCTGCGGCGCAACAGTTACTCCAATAGCCTGGTTCTGGCCAAACGAGGCAACTGTTATTAAATCGGGACTATGTTGCTGGGCGTGGGTAAAAGTTGTTGCAGCCATTATACATGCAGTAATCAATATTCGCTTCATCATTATTCAAAAGTCTGTGCTATTTATAATACTCACAAACTAAAAATAAGTTTGGGCTTTTAATTACGCAGGCATTACAAGGGGGGCTATCTTCAGACGGTTAACCAGCATACCCCTTATTAACGTTGGTAGTATTAGCTGTGCCGTTGCATTCCCTTTCCCAAGGGAAAACTACTGTCAGTGCTTCTTGCAGAAACGCTAATAAGGGGTAAAAATGAAAATGATAGGAGTTTGCATTTACGCCAATCCCCTTATCCCATCAGCCCTATTTACCATTATCTTTACCTTTTTGCTGATCTGCATAGTTGCGTTTATGGCAGCTTCGAGTACTATATTAGGGTTTACCTCTCCTATCCAATTATAATAGCCCACAGGCAGCTCATGTATAGGGCTGCGGAATGTAAGCTGGATAGTTTTATAAAAGCCTGCGGCTTTCATCATGCCATCAATTTTTTGGTAGATATTTTCTTCCCTTGTCCCCAGGATTTCTACCCGGGTAGTGTACATTGCCATGTGATCCGCGTTTAAGATTTAGTTCTTAAAATTAGGATTTGGCTGCTGCTTACCAGGCAGTGATTTCACGGTATTTCATAGGGTAATATTCACTTTGCTTAATTTTTTACCCGGTTCTGTTCGCTCTCGGCACCATTAGCATTATGCTTCCGCTGATCTGAAATTGCCTTACCGAAACGATAACTCAGTGACACAACAGCTGTGCGGGTATCGCTTACATTATGGTAATCGGCATGGGTATTGGCCAGGTTGTTAATTACGCCGCTATTTACCATCGTATGGAATATATCGTTTACCACCAGTTTGAGCGAAGTACTGCCCGATAGCTTTTTAGACAAGCCTGTGTTTACCCTCCCCCGCTGCCCCGCCACAAACTGTGCCGAAGTAACCTTGCTTTGGTACATGCCATCAACCTGCCAGGTCCAGTCGTGGTTAAATTTAAACTGCATTACCGGTTTTAGGAAACAGAATGTGCCCTTGGTATCCAGCGTACCGGTATAAAAATCGCTGATGGTGTGTATGTTGATGAGGCTGGCATACATATTAAAGTTAAACCACTTGTACGGGTCGAAGGTGGCGTTAACAGAGATACTCTTGTTAATGGTAGTACCGATGTTACCCGGTCGGCTGTAATAAATGCCGTTTACAATTTCAATAGTTTCGTTCACATCATCGTGTGTTTTACTGTAATCTATCGAGGTGGTAATGTTTTTATAAGTATGTGTTACTTCGATCTCGTTAGTGTAAGATGGTTTAAGGAAAGGGTTCCCCGTGTAGTAGGTAAACTTATCAAGTGGTGAGATAAACGGGTTCAGGTCTTCATAATATGGGCGATCAATCCTGCGGCCATAATTTAAGCCGATGGTTTGTTTACCCGCGCTATCAATTTTATATTGAAAGTACAAAGTCGGGAAAAAGCCGCCGTAATTACGCTTAAAGGTCGAATCCGGCTTTTGCACGTTACCCAGCTGGTTACCATCAGAAACGGTGTTCTCGAAACGCAGGCCTGCTTGTATAGAGATCCGTTTAAAATCTTTACTGGCATTAATATAACCCGCATTGATAGTTTCTTTGTAGATGAAATGGTTGGTTTTACCGTAGTCGGGCGTAGTTACGTTGTTTACCGTATAAAAGTAATCGGCTATGTTATCTGTTTTAGTATAGCTGGTTTTGGCACCTACGGATAATTTAATCCCATCATTTAAAGGATGCGTATAATCTGCCTTGGCCGAGTAGATATGGATATTAGCAGGCAGCGTACCAGTTAACAGATCATTATCTGCCAAAGTACCATCGGGCAGGTAACTGTAGTTATTAAAGGTTTGGTTGGTGTTGGTATTATAGGTTAGGTAATCTACATCTGCCGTTAGCTCGTGGCCTTTTTTATCATATTCGTGGCGATAGTTAAGGTTGATGCCGCCGTTCTTAAAGGTGCGATCCTGCGCGTTATGGGCAATAATGGTGGAGTCGAGCACATTTTGGGCATCCATAAATTTGCTGCTGTTCAGCACGCGTTCGGTACCAGGATTAATCAACCCGGTAAGGCCAATACCCAGCGTGGTTTTGTCCGAAGCATAATAGTCCAACCCAATCTTGCTGTTATAACTTTGCGTTTTACGGCGGATAAAAGAGTTTTGAAGGAAATTGGTAACCGGCTGGTTGTTATCATCCACAAAATGGCGGTTAATATCCAGGTCGTTATAATTGTTGGAGGTGCTGAAGCTGAGGTTACCAAACAGGTTAAACTTGTTATCCCGATAATTAAAGTTAAAGCTATCGTTAGTTTTGGCATAATGCCCCTGCGAATAGCTGAGGTTTACGCCGCCATTAAAACCTTTGGCCTTGCCCCTTTTGGTACGGATATTAATT
Organism: Sphingobacteriaceae bacterium; assembly: GCA_903644075.1. GTDB lineage: Bacteria > Bacteroidota > Bacteroidia > Sphingobacteriales > Sphingobacteriaceae > Mucilaginibacter. The sequence continues at coordinate 11,723 of CAHJXH010000155.1, forward strand.
ACCCCGCCATTACCGGCAGCATCATATTTGGCAGGCGGATTGGTCATCAGCT
>CAHJXH010000156.1 GCA_903644075.1 Sphingobacteriaceae bacterium
TATTAGGAGTAGGTTTGCCTGTATAACGTAAAAACTGCTTAATTTACACCGGCCGGTAAAACAACATCGGCTAGCATTTGTAAGTAAACATGGTTAGTATAAACAACCATCAACCATAAAATGATTAATGGATACACCAGATAGCACAGCAGAACAAGCACCGGTTAAACGCAAGCATAAATTACTACAAAGCCTGTCTGGTACTTTTGCCGATCTATATAATGTAACCCGATTTATTCTTCGCTTTTTTAAAGAGGCCTTTACCCCTCCTTACGAAGCGAAAGAACTTTTAAGGCAATGTTACGAAGTGGGTGTACGCTCACTGGCCTTAATTACCTTAACAGGATTTATCGTAGGGTTAATTTTCACCAAACAGTCGCGCCCTTCCTTATCCGAGTTCGGGGCAACATCATGGCTGCCATCACTGGTATCAATTGCCATTATGCGCGCGTTGGCACCATTGGTAACAGCACTTATCACGGCCGGCCGTGTAGGATCGAGCATTGGTGCCGAACTGGGCTCGATGCGGGTAACCGAGCAGATTGATGCCATGGAGGTTTCTGGCACCAATCCTTTTAAATACCTGGTATGTATCCGCGTGCTGGCTACTACCATAACGGTGCCCATTCTATCGACATATGCTGCTTTTGTGGCTATTCTGGGTGGTTATTTAAACGTACACCAAAACGAGGGCACCAGTTACAGCACTTTTATTGCACAGGTATTTGAACCTTTAAGCTTCCTGGATTTTGAATCGTCATTGATCAAATCCATTGTTTTTGGGTTTACCATCGGTTTAGTGGGCAGCTATAAAGGTTATAACTCATCGCGCGGAACAGAGGGTGTGGGCAAAGCGGCCAACTCGGCAGTAGTAACAGCCATGTTTTTAGTATTTATTGAAGAAATTGTGATTGTACAAATAATAGGTTGGTTTAGATAATTTATGGCGAAACCAAATACAAATATCGATTATACCCAAACGGTGATTAACATCAGGGGATTGAAAAAGTCCTTTGATACCAACCACGTGTTGCGCGGTGTTGACCTTGATCTTTACCAGGGCGAAAACCTTGTAGTATTAGGCCGTTCGGGCACTGGTAAATCCGTACTGATTAAAATTATATCAGGTCTACTTACAGCCGACTCAGGTGAAGTATTGGTTCTGGGCAAGGACATGAATAACCTTTCGGAAAAAGAACTGCGCGCATTACGCATTAAAGTTGGCTTCTCTTTCCAGAATAGTGCTTTGTACGATAGCATGACCGTGCGTAAAAACATCGAGTTTCCGCTGGTGCGCAACAGCCCGAAATTAACCCGCAACGAAATTAATATGCAGGTTGAGGAAGTATTGGATAATGTGGGCCTATTGCAAACCATTAACCAAATGCCGTCAGAACTTTCGGGCGGGCAAAGAAAACGGATAGGCATTGCACGTACATTGATTTTAAAACCCGAAATTGTACTGTACGATGAGCCAACAGCCGGCCTCGACCCTATAACCTGTATAGAGATTAACGAACTGATAAACGAAGTACAGCAACTTTACCATACTTCGTCTATAATAATTACCCACGATTTAACCTGCGCCAAAATGACCGGCGACCGCATTGTAATGCTGTTAGACGGCAAGTTTGAACGCCAGGGAAGTTTCGAAGAGGTATTTGATACAAATGATGAACGAGTAAAAGCATTTTACGATTATAACTTTACACATTAATGGATAACGCAGACAACAAAAAAGCCGTTTGGGTAGGCATATTTATAGCCGTGGGGCTGGTAATATTTATTGTTGCCGTTTTCACCTTCGGCAACTCGCGCAAAAGCTTTAGCAATGGGGTGCACATCAGCGCAGTATTTAATGATGTTAACGGACTGATGAAAGGTAACAACATCTGGTTTTCGGGTGTACGGGTGGGCACCATCAGCAACATCAAATTTACCGGCATATCCGAGGTTTATGTAACCATGAACATTGATAAAAACGCCCAGCAATACATCCACCGCAATGCAGGCGTAAGGGTAAGCTCTGAAGGGTTCATCGGCAACAAGATATTGGTAATTGATGGCGGAAGCCCCAACGCACCAGTAATTGAAGACGGCGACCGGCTGAAAGCAGAAGCATTGATGAGTACTGATGATATTATGAAAACTTTGCAGAAAAATAACACCAACCTGCTGGCCATTACTACAGATTTTAAAGCATTGAGCCATAATATAGTAACCGGAAAAGGACTGGTTGGTCAATTAATAAGTGATTCTGTGCTATCAACACGTTTTAGAACCATGGTAGAAAATTTGAACCGCACCACAGCCAACACCGCAAAAATGGCTGATCAATTGAACCTATATGGCATCAAATTAAACAGCAAGGATGGTTTAGCGAACAAATTTGCTACAGATACCGGAACTTTCAAACAATTTCAACGTGCTGTTGCAGAATTACAGCAAACCACAAAAACAGCCAGTGATTTTGCCGATAACCTAAATAAAGCGAGCAACAAGCTTAATACTACTGATAATGCCATTGGTGTTTTATTAAATGACCCTAAAGCGGCAGTTAAAGTGCAAAACACCATCGAACAGCTGCAACAAAGTTCAGTAAAATTAAATGATGACCTCGAAGCTGCTCAACACAACTTCTTTTTAAAGGGATATTTTAAGAAAAAAGATAAACAACAGAAGGAATTACTGAAACAACAGCAAGATTCGATAAATAATGCTAATAAAAGGCAATAATATTTAGCCAAAGAGAGAATCTAAATCAATGCCTTTATATCGTTTTAGTAATCGTATTTTATACACTATCTTTCGCATCAACAGGCCATCCTATTCTCAACGGTTTACGAATATGCACAGAAGTACCAATCCCTTATACCCGCTAAGATTTATTGCGGCATTAACCGTTGTGTTATACCATTATACGCCGCTATCCATTCGGCCACAACTTAGTTTTATTACAAGAAATGGAAATGAAGCAGTTAATTTCTTCTTCTTTATCTCTGGTTTCGTGATGATATTGGCTAATATTTCCTTTTTACGAAGCGAGAAGGGAACTTTTTCGAAATGGGATTTCTACATTAAAAGAATAGCAAGAATTTATCCATTATATCTGCTGGCAATTCTATTGCTAACTTTCTTTCATTATTTCATTAAGCACATCGATACCGATACCGTAAAGTATCGAATTATTTTTGAATCTATTGGCATTCAAAGATGGCTATACAAAGGATCGTTTAATTATCCTGGATGGACAATTTCTTCAGAATTTTTCTTCTATATGTTATTTCCATTTACAATATTATTAATGAAGAAAAACTATTCTCTCTATACTAAAATAGTATGTGCCTACTTTTTGATCACATTATTAGTCTCCGGAATATTAATTAATGTCGAAAATCATGAAGGAATCTCGACAACAATTAAAAAAGTAGCGCAAATTCTTTATTTGCATCCAGTTTTCAAATTTTCGATTTTCCTCGTTGGTACGCTTTGCGGCAAGGTTTATGTAGAAAATAAGATAACATTCTTTCAAAAAACAAGTAACAGTATTTTTTGTGTTTTGATAAGTTTTACAATCATTTACTTTACCAAACAACTAATGCCTATAGATCAGTATTTGCTCAACGGGGGAATACTATCAGTAGTTTATTTTGTAATGATTTTAGCAATCACGAGTTTCGACAAAAACAAATACACTTTTTTTACCAATAAGTATGTTATCCTTTCGGGCGAAATCAGTTACGGAATTTACATCTTGCAATACCCGGTATTTAAATATTACACAACGTTTATACAGCAAATCACAACTGTATTGTCTCTAATCAATTTCATTTTGGTATTGATTGTAATTTCAGCAATAAGCTATTATACATTAGAACTACCGGCTAAAAGTTTTATACTCAATCTTTACAAAAGGAAAAAGCTAAACGTGGTAACAACGCCCGTTTAAAAAATTATAAAAACAATAAGCTAAGCCTTTACAGCTTAAATAAAATACAAAATAAGCATAAAGCAAATATTAGCGAAGATTTTAATGCTTTTTTTGAATTTTTCAACGGAATATTTCGATCAAATAGCGCAAACACAAGTAGCATCGCAGAAAAAACAAATTTCAATTAAAAAAAAGCACTTAGCTACGATATTTAATATATAAAAGACAAAATAACAAGCTTTTTCTTATAAAATTTTGATTTAATCATAATAAACATTATAATTGTGTTCTATTAACGCATTAACTAACTAAACTAATCAGCAACTCGAACACTAATTAAGCTATTTATCCCTAATTAAATTAAACTATTGAATCGAGTTTCTGAAAAGTCTCCCCCAAAAAGGGGAGACTTTTTTTGTTTATAATATTTTAGCTCGAAGGCTGCGTATCAATCCAGCCGGCATTGGTAACATTAGCTTTAATGGCACCTACACTGTTAAATGCCGTAACCAGCTCATCTCTTAAACTTGGGGTTTTATTTAAATCTCGCTTAAATTTACAATCATCCATAATGTATTCAGTCATTGCCTCACCTATGGCCTTCATCAAATCAAATTTGCTCACATCATCCATTGGCACATTTAAATCGTCGTCTGTTAAACTATGCAGGCTATCGGCATTTGTAAAATGAAGATCGGTTATATCCAGGTTGGGTAATTTTTGGATAGCTCCTGTATCAAACGAAATCTGGAACCTGCGGTAATCCAGCTTAATAATCCCAGCCCTAAACAGATCTACCTGCATGGTACTGGCATCCTGGCTCGATTCATCCATCACATAGTTTAGCCAGAAGTAAACATCCGGCCCATCCGGGTGGGCTGCCTGCTGCGGCTGCACAGATTTAACCAGTTTGCCTGTCCCAAAGCTAAACATGGTAATATTAGGCAGGCTATATTTATCCGCACCATCATAATTAACGGCCTCCATAATAGCCGCCAGCGAGGGGTTATTATACGTAGTTGTTCCGCCATCCACAAACCTTTCCAGTGGGCTAAAATAGGTCGGCGCACTCATGGTAGCTTCTAAAACAGTCCTCAATAGGGCATCCTGGTAAGTACCCTTTACCTCTGTGGTATTAAAACAGGTAAAATAGGTCTCCTCGTTATCGGTTAAATCTTTGGAAGTTATAAAAACATCAACATTGTTCTTAACGCATACATCTTTTAACGTATCGTCTCCTAAAACAAGTTTTAAAGCCTCGCGGTAATTCTTTTTATCATAAGCTGGAGGGTTTAGAAAGCGGTTTCCTAAAAATCCACGCTTCAGAAACACTTTAGATACCAGCTGAATATAGAGTTTCTCAATGTCTACTGCCTTATGGCCGCTGGCTAACAAACCGGCGATAATACCCCCGGTTGAGGTACCGGCAAAAAGATCACAGAATTGATTTAAAGGTATCCCCGCAATCTCTTCCATCTTTTTAAGCAATTGTAAGGTCAAGATCCCGCGTATCCCGCCACCATCTAAGCTGACGATAATTCTGTTCTTAGGGTCGATATTCAGATTTTTGTAAGCGGTTTTCTGGGCCGGAGTCAGTGTTTTAGCTGCCATGACTATAAGGTTTATGTGATTGGTTAAACTCTTAATAAATTTACAAACAATTATCTCATTAAGAACAAGATACAGGAGGGTGAAATGACCCATTTTTAGAGGATGAAGGACTAAAAGATTAAAGAAAAAAGACGTAATGACGAATAAAATTGAAATATTCCCTATCATGTCAAACATCTTTTGCCCTTTGTCCTTTGTATTTTGTTCATAAGTCTTTTATCCCGTATGCACCCCAAACCCCTATACGTTAATTTTATAGCAGAATTTATTGGCACCGCCTTATTGTTAGGCATTGGGTTAAGTTTCGTAATACTTGACTGGGGCCAGGGATCAATTGTGGCGCACTACATTCCATCGGTGCAGGGCAGGCGTTTACTCACCGGTTTTTTATTTGGCTGCACGGGTTGCGCGGTTACACTTTCGCCGGTAGGCAAAATTAGTGGCGCGCATATTAACCCAGCCGTAAGTATTGCATTTTGGCTTCGGCATAAAATGAAACCACATGCCATGATAGGTTATATTATAAGCCAGATGCTGGGTGCGGTAGTAGGCTGTATCCCACTTCTATTATGGGCACAGCAGGGCAAAAGTGTGGGTTATGGTAATACCCTCCCCGGTATTGGCGGCGAGATGGGTGCTTTTTTGGGTGAAGTGATCACAACAGCTGCTTTAATATTGGTGATATTTGTATTTGTAGGCAGCCCCAAACTAAGCAATTACACACCCTTTACCATGCCCTTCCTCTACAGCTTTATGGTTTGGGCCGAAACCGCTTATTCGGGTTGCAGCACCAACCCGGCACGTAGCTTTGGCCCGGCAGTTATTAGTAATAATTATACCGGGTACTGGATATTTTGGGCTGGCCCGTTAACGGGTGTAATTATATTAACCGCCATTTTTAAAATATGCCGCTTACACAAGTACTATCATATTGAATCCGCGCGCATGGCACATCATGATGAACCGACTAATATGAGCCTGAAATCGGCTTAATACTATTTGATGTAGGGATTTTTCGGGATTAAAACTAAACGGTAGCCGCTTTTTTCGAGTTTGCTCTGTAAGTCTTTATCCGGCATTTGCTTAAACACAATGGTTGATAACACTTGCCCGGGTAGCAGTTTAAATCGTACTAATTGATCTAACAGCCACTTTTTCATCCTGATAACCTTGCCGCTTTTACTTTCAATATTGATAGCATCAGCGCCTTTAAAATAAAAGTTGGGATTAACCTGTTTAAACGCTACCATGGGCAGGTTTAGGCCGGCAGCAAATTTTTCAAACTCTCTTTCTGATACCTTGTAGATAAAGTTGCCTACCGGTTCAAAAGAAAATCTGTTTTTCCAAATCTTATTCAGCAGCTTATTATTTGATGAGAAAATATTGATTAATGACAATAACAGAGGCATTTTTGATACCGGATCTTGCGGCTCTATAACCACAATACCTTGTTTTGCCACCCTCATCATTTCATATAAAGCCGCATAAGGCCGTGGGAAATGATGGTACGATTCTTTACATAACACATAATCAAACCCATCGTCCACGAAAGATAGTTTTTCTGCATTTTCAGCAGCATATTGTTCAACAATCCCTTCTTGCCGGGCTATCGCTAAAAAGTCGGCATTCAAGTCTGTAGCCAATGCTTTATTCCCTTTTGATAGGATATATTGCGCATCAAACCCATAAGCGTCACCAATGGTTAGCCAGCTTGCCTTACCTTCTAATACCGGCGACAAACAATCAAAGAACAATTGCTGCAGCCAGTTAGATAAGATCTTTTCATCAGCCGGTTTGCGCTGCTTATAAAAAGCAGATTTAGATGCCGCAGTAGGAAAATGCTGGTTATACCACCCACTGTGCAACTCATAGCTTTGATCATGAAACATGCTGCGCTGTTAGTTTTGGGTTTAGCTCTTTGTTAATGCATTGCAGTTCTTTAGTAGTAAGGTACCTGCCTCCATTCCATTGGTACTGGTCTGCCTGGCTATCATCAGCATTAAACCGATGGATAAATAAATTGGAGGGCTGCTGCATGTCCCTTCCCCGCGTTTTTAAAAATATAACAATGCGCTTTAACATAGTTGTTTCTGTTTTATGTTGTATATAATTGCACCATGGGGTTTCGATACATTTATTACACTACAGGCATTACGCACACCACATTGAAAACGCTTGGTTAAAAGCCCTCATATTCTCTATAAATAAATTTTCATTTTTACCCAGCGTTTAGCTTCCGGGCTGCGTAGTGGTATTAGAACTGTATAATATTGATTTGCTGGAACTATCTGAATGAACCTTTTTGCTAAGCCAATATCAAGGCTGATCAAAGGCTGTAAAGCCAATGAGCGCCCGGCACAGGAAGGTTTATATAAACTGTTCTATGCCGAAATGCTGCGCGTATGTTACCGTTATTTAAAATCGGACCAGCTGGCTAACGAGGCCTTAAACTCCGCATTTTTAAAGGTATTTCAGAACATCGCATTATATGAAGAGCAGAAAGGCGAATTAGGTGCCTGGATCAGAACCATCATGGTGAGGACCTGCATAGATATGGTACGGCAGGAAGCCCGGTTTAGCAATATACAAGCAGAGGCTGATAGTATTGACGATATTTTTGTACAACCTGCCATACTTAGTAAGTTATACGCAGATGATTTATTAAAACAGATCAGGCTTTTGCCGCATGCCACTCAATTGGTTTTTAATCTTTCGGTGCTCGACGGATACACACACAAAGAAATAGGCGAACAATTAAATATAAGCGAAAGTACATCCAGGTGGCATTTATCAGAAGCTAAAAAACAGCTGCGAAACATGCTGATATCGGCAGAAAACCCAAATGATCCATCTACTGAAAAAATCAAAAAGGCAAGATGAAGAATTCGGCATGGTATCATAAACTTTGGCGTGATAAGCTCGGCGAACTTCCTCTGAAAAAGGATGATACCGCCGCATGGGCTGATATGCGCAACCTGCTGGATGAGCAGTTACCTGTTGGTGCAACTTCAACTGGTAATAGCGCTTACAAACTGAATGCTTTTATAAAAACCGCATTGGTATTAGTTATTGCGGCAATAATTACGACACCTTTTATTTTACGTAGTAATAAAAACAACAAAAATTCATTTAAAAACAGTAAAAATTTGCCTGCGCGTACTGCAGTTCATAACGTTCCCAATAAATTATCTGATCAATCATCAAGTGAGGGTTTAACTATACCCGATTCAGCCTTTCATCATTCAGGTAGTTCTGCTGAGAGTTTAACTCAAAATCAAAGAAACACTGCCGATTCATCCATTATCGGCAATAAATCAGTAACGGTTAATCATAACGTTCAATCTCTAAATCAGGTTGGGTTAAAAGCTAAGGCGACACAATACCAAACAAATAATAACGCTGAAAATGACAATCCGATAAATAGTGCATCTACTTTAAGAGATGCCAAACTGTCTAAATACAATGCGTTTAAAGGTAGAAGTAAACATGCAGATATGATGGTTACAGAGGGTAATCAAAAAAATCAGCATTCATTAAAATCAGGGCATAGTACATCTACTAATTATACTTCAAAACATCCTGAAGATAATATCGCAAAAAGCACTTTAAAAACTAATGCTAACGGAACATATACAAGCCTTTCAAATAATATTGATGGCAAAATTATTATCTCCGGTAACACAACATCCGGGGTTGCAAAATCTGCAAATGCCAACAACGACAAAGAAGCAGCTGATACCAAGATTGACCCGGTGAAAAGTCCGGCAAATAATACAGATGTAAAAGAAGTAAAAAGCCCCGGCACCAAAAGCAGGGCATTTAACACATCCCCCAAAACCGTTAAAACAAAGGAAAACAAAGCGAAATCAAACACAAAGAAACCAAAGACTGATGATCTGCCGCCTAAATACGACTATGGCTTAGAAGCTGGCTATAACGCAGGCCAGGCTCATAATTTATACGCGGGTATTTTTGGATCTTATCAGGTAAAATCGAAATGGTTAATTGGTATCGGATTGCGGTTAAATACTTACAGAACCATTTCGGGCGAATACAGTTACCAAAGCTACTATAGTCCCGATTCTATCCCGCCATTTAAAGTAACTGATTCGCGCAAAGTGATGGCCTTAACCATACCAATAACACTGGAGTACAAGCTTACCAAAAACATCAGCCTAAAGGGCGGGCCTGTAATTAGCATGCCGATTAAGCAATCGGGTATCAGTACCAAATTAGGTGCCATACCTAATATTCGTGATACGGTTTATCATACCCAGATTATAGATTCTGCCTTTAAAAAAACGACTATAAACAAATTAAATATTGGCTTTACAGGCGGTGTGAGCATACAAATAAAACACTTCAATATTGAAGCCATGTACCAAGTGCTTACACCTTACAAAATAAGTTCGGGACTGGGATCTTATCAAAAAAGCAACCAGAGTTTCCAGATCGGGATTGGGTATAGGTTTAGATAGTAAAAAACAGGCACTTAGCAAATCAATTTGTAACCAATGCCGCGAATATTAAGGATCTCAACATTCGTATCTGGTTTTAAATGCTTCCGCAATTTGGTTATAAAAACATCCATGGTACGGGTATTGTAAAAGCTATCATCTCCCCACAAGGTTAAAAGCGCTGCTTTTCGTTCTAATATAGAATCCTTATTTTTATACAACAGTAATAAAAGTGATGTTTCGCGATGAGATAATTTAATTTCTTCTTCGTAGCCGTACTTTAATATCTGCTTATGCGGGCTAAATATAAACAGGCCGATTACCAGGCTGGTCTCTTCTTCTCCGTTTCCATTACCAGACCTTTTAAGCAATTCATTTACTCTTAAAAACAGTTCCTCCAAGCTAAACGGTTTTTTCAGATAATCATTACCACCACTTTTGTAGCCTTCAACCAAATCGGAAGTAGCGGTTTTAGCTGTTAAAAATAAAACAGGCACAATCATATTATGCACCCTTATTTGCTTAACCAAAGTAAAGCCATCTGTATGAGGCAACATTACGTCAACAATACAAAGAGAAAATACACTATTCTGAAACAAGTTATAAGCTTTTTTGCCATCGCCTGCATGTATAACTGCATAACCCTGGTGTTCCAGGCTGTCTTTTATAACCTTAGCCAAAAAAGGTTCGTCTTCTACTAAAAGTATATTTACTTTGACCATTAATTCATTGGTAATTGAATTGTAAATACGCTCCCTGATGGCTTGTTGGCCGTAACAGCTATTGACCCGCCACAGTGCTTTATTACTTCTTTTACATAACTTAAACCCAGGCCATATCCTTTAACATTATGCATATTGCCCTTAGGTACTCTAAAAAAGGCATCAAAAACCTTGGCTTCATAAACAGCCGGTATACCTATTCCCTGATCGGCAAAAATGAGTTGTGCACTATGTTGATGATGCTTTAACGTAATATTAATTACAGGTACCTCATCTGTGTACTTTAGGGCATTATCTATTATATTAATTATCACGTTTTGTAAATCAGCTTCATTGCCATATGTAAAAACAGTAGTTTTATCTGCATCATAATTAATTACTGCCCCAGCTTCACTGATTTGCGCCCTCATGTCATTGATCGCTTTATTAATTAACGTGTTTAGCTCAACCCGTTCATTTTTTAAAGGCAGTTTTTTGGTTAGCCTGCTTGTATTTAATATCCGTGCAGTTAATGCAGTTAGTTTTTTGGTTTGATAGGTGATGATATCGAGGTATTCCTCCCGGGTTTGCCGGTCGTGGTCAAATTTCTTGAGTGCTTCGGCAGTAATAGCGATAGACGATAACGGGGTATTAATTTCATGCGTCATATTATTTATAAAATCATCTTTCAACAAGGCCAGTTTATGCTGCGAAAACAAAGTTTTAACCGTGTATGCAAAGCAAAAAATGGTAATGCCAATTAATAAAAATGAGGTAAGGATCAACCACCGCGACTCGCTTAAAAAGTAAAGGTCGGTGCTTTGAAAAGAAGCCTGCACAAATTGTTTCTGATAAGGCCTGCGCAAGGCCGTGTTTA
>CAHJXH010000157.1 GCA_903644075.1 Sphingobacteriaceae bacterium
TTTAAACGATTTACAGCCAAATGCAAAATTCTCATCCCAGCAAGATGATATTACTTCTTTTGGACAAATTGACAGTAACTTTTATTGCCAGTTGAAAAAAGAAATAAGCGCCATTATGGCCTCGACTGTGAAAGATGGCAAGGGTGTAAATCAAACTTATAACTTAACCCGCTGGAAGACTGCTTATGGCAAAGACCAGTTTTCTATCGAGTTATTACCTTATGAGGATATTATTTTCGAATTTAATGTAACCAATGAGGTTAAAACCGTAAAGCTGGATAAACCTTATGTTGATGTACATCATAATGTTTACAAAGATAAAGTGAGCATTGATCCTTATTCATCCATTATATTGGTAGCTAATGAGCAGACCATTGCAAGGTCCGAAGTAAATAGTGCTGCCAGCAAACAGGATGTGACCACTTATAGTGCACCACAAAAAGTAGCCGTAGCTGCTATTGCCAATGATAATCCATAAGCTGATAAAAGCCTTAAGATCAGGCAGCTGATCTTAAGGCTTTTATCATATAAATAGGCTCTATTGCCGACCTAACAAGCATTAATTTAAATTTCTCTTTTAAAATTAAACCGGCAAATACAGGCCCAAAATATAGGTATCGTTTCCATAAACGCATCGGTTCTGATGTTAGCCGGCCCAGCCACTCTAACCCAAGTTTTATCCATATTTTATTAGGCCGTTTAATTGTACCGGCATAAAAATCAAATACAGCACCTATAGAACAAATTAATTTGGCATCGAGTGCCCCTTTATTTTTAGTGGCCCATACTTCTTGTTTAGGTGCTGTCATACCCACAAAAAGCACATCGGGCTTAAATGAGTTTACTGCTTCAAACATTTTATTGTTATCACTTACACTAAACTCCTTTTTAAAAGGAGGGGAGTAAGTTTCAACCTTAATATTAGGGTATTCAATAGCAACTTTAGCCTTAATTTTGTCTAATGTTTGGGTTGTAGCACCCAGATAAAAACACTTGCCATTTCTTTCGTTAAGCGATTTTAATAAATATAGATGAAGATCTGCACCTGCAATTTTCTTTACTGTTTTACCGGTTAAAAACCGCGTCGCCATAACAACCCCTATACCATCCGGCAACAAGATATCCGATTCTTGTAATGATCTTTTAAACTCAGGATCCTGGTTTGCTATACAATAAGAATATTGATTTATAGTGTTGACTAATAGTTTGGGCTTGACGGGAAGAACATTTAATGGTTCTGAGTATAAATGGTAACCTGAAATGTTATCATATTGATTATTTAGAGACATTGTATAATTGGAGTTAATAAATAGTTCTTATTGATCTTAGTTAGAAATCAATAAATTAACATCGCAGTTAAATCATTAATGGTGCCACAAAAAAAGATTATTTAACTGTAGGCTAATACGGGCTGAATTGTGGATAATTAAGACATTAATCTGATTATTTAAACGCGATTATTCTTATTTGAAGTAATTTAGAACTTATAAGTCATTTTATTTATTAATAAGACACCTCATGCTGTTGTGTATTCTGAACACTAATAAACATAAAAAACCATAACAACCGACGCTTTGGCAGTGAAATAATTGTAATTAATATGCCAAAAAAATAATTATTGATTAAGTATCATAAGATGCTGTTCCAGTTCCTGCTTTGAATTAAAACGGTCTTTAATTTTTTTTGCAGGCACACCGCCATAAATAGCGTAGGGCTCCACATCTTTTGTAACTACAGACCCGGCTGCAATAATGCTACCCGTGTGTATGGTTACACCACTTAAAATAGTGCAACCATAACTTACCCATACATCGTCTTCTATAGTGGTTAAGCTGGTTAAACCCAACCAGTCATAATCTTTATCTCGTATCTGCGAGGCCAGGCGAATGGGTACGCCGGGCTGTTGATAATGATGATCGTACCGGCCTACTAAGGCAACACGGTTTCCCCATATTACATTATCACCTATAATAACATCACTTTCTATAAAAGAATCGCGGCCTATGTAAAAGTTCTTACCAATGGTTATAGTTTTTTTACCCCATATGCGTACACGGGTGCCGCTATAAAAACCGGGGCCTATTTTGTATTTGCGATAAACTATTTTCCTAAGAAATTCGTTCCTGATCTTTTTTAAAAAATTGATTACAGACATTATCGGCGGGATATTTTTTGTAGGGTTTCGGCCAGTTCGGCGCATACCTTTTGCTTGCTAAATAAATTGCCTTTTATTATGTTGTTGGCTTTCATATTACCCATTATTGTTTGCGCTTGCAACAGGTTGTTAACCTTATTAGACAGCTGTGTGCTGTTCTCTGGTTCAACCCAAAGGCAATTTTGGGGTTCAGCAAGGTAGTCAACCGCTGCACGGGTCGGCGTAGTTACAACACACATGCCGGCAGCAACAGCATTAAATAAAGCCATTGGAAAACCCTCGGGAAAATAAGTTGGGAATATCAGAACGTTACTATTTGCATAAAAAGGTATTACATCCTGTTCGGGAATAAAGCCGGTGAATATAACATGCTTACTTAATCCCAGTGAATGTGTTAACTGTTTTATAGGCTCCAGTTCTGGGCCATCGCCCACAATAATTAGTGTGGTACGATATAATTCTTTAATTTTTTGGAATGCATTAATTACCTCGTAAACACCTTTCTGTTTAATAATCCGGCCTACAAAAAGCAGTACTTTATGATCGGCAGGAATCTTATACTGGCTTTTGAAGTTATCGTCTGTTTTAAACTGTGCATTGCGGACGATATTTTTGGTGACAAATACCTTGTGAGCCGGTAGATAACCTGCGTTGATTATGGTGTTCTGTTCTTCTGTTGACAGGAAAAGCCAGGCCGAAACGTTTTTTTTAAGAAATGGCAGTACAACTTTACTAATTAAAGGGTTCTTCCTTTCAAATACTTCAATATCAGATCCGTGTGACTTGATGATGAAAATTACTGGCTGGCGATAAAAAGCTTTGAATAAAGAAATAGTGATAAAATCACGTATCCCGGCTATCACCTCTAATCTCGAATTAAAGTAAATAACATCGGGCTTAAAAAGCCGGGCCAAGTTGATGAGATTAAAGGCATTTTGAAATATAACCCGCATACGACCCGATTTCGAGTTTACGCCTTCTTTGGCAGCGTAAAAAAAACTATTGCAGGGATACCCCAGCTCCTTCATGCCCTCCATTTCATCTAATGCAATTTCTACATGATGGCGAGTGGGCATACTAAATAATATCCTGGGCTTACTCATATTGTAATAGGGATAATATCTTTTCTCGGCCGTACAATACCCGGATTACCGGTTACTGTGCTAAATGCCGGCACATCTTTAACAACAACAGCCCCGCTGCCAATAAGTACCTGTTCATTAATGGTGATTTGCCCGATGATGCAAACGTTACTGCCTATATCTACAAAGTCACAAATAATGGGCGAGCCGCTATATTCACCCCCTGCTAATTGTTTATTGCCAATTGTGGTTGATTGCCTGAGTGTGCAGTTATGGCCGATAACAACCTGGTTGGTCATCACCAACGCCTGCCCGTGAAACAGGCTTAAGTTTTTGCCGATTTTCGTATTCCAGGGAATTTCTATGCTGAAAAACCATTCAACCAATATGCGGTAAAACAGGAGGTAAATAAACCCGATGTAATAATAAATTTTACGGGTAGCGCAGAAATTAGCAATACGGAACAGCAGTAATATAACCCTGCCCTTTGCATTGCCTTTATTAACGCGCCAGTCCTGAAATATAAATTCAAAAAAGTTCATACACTAAACAATATTTAAACTTTGGCAGGTTTAGGTTTCCTCGTTCTTTTAACTACTTCGGCATCAGTAAGCATACCGTACCAATACATTAAGCGTGTATAAAGGCGCGGCGAAAAATGGAATATTTTTAAAGCGTATCTATGCTTAGGTTTCAGGATATTACTGTTAACGATAGACTTGTAGTTATCCAGATTGCGTATCACCGTATTGTATTCTGCCGGATAATCTTTTTTCCCTATCAGCAGTAATAAGTTAAGCAGAGAGATGTTAGATATGATATCAAATACCTGTGCATCCAGCAGGCATTTTGGATTTTCGCCTGATACCAATTCAACCATTGCAGCCGATACCTTAATCGTTTCCATGTATTTAGGGTTAAAGGCGCTCATACTTGCCGAATTACCCCTTAAAATGTAATTGTACTTAACAGAATTTTGAAGGACTGTTTTTTGTGCTTTTAAGAATACCTTGCACGAATATAATATGTCTTCATATATGCTGCCTTCGAACTTAATATCGCGAACAATGGATAACTTATAAATTTTGTTATTGGCGCTACGGTCAAGATCACCCTTTAAGCAGGCCGACAAAGCATCATCATGATTTAATACGGTAACCTTTGAATCTTCCGCCGGGATTATTGCCTTTTCGGGAAATATAACGCGTAGCCGGCATACCGATATATCGGCATTATAAGTCAAAGCATTATTCATTAGTAGTTGGTACATGTCGGGCTCTATCGTATCATCGCTATCTATAAAGCCCATATAATAACCGGTTGCGTGGTTTATGCCGGTATTTCTAGCGGCAGATACACCCATGTTTTCCTGGTTAATTACAACTACACGGCTATCCTGTTCCTCGTAAGCTAAGCATATCTCACCGCTTTTATCTGTAGAACCATCGTTCACCAAAATGAGTTCAAAATCTGTAAATGATTGACTGAGTACCGACTGGATACAAGAATCAATATGGGCTTCCTTATTATAAACGGGAATAATGATTGATAGTGCAGCCATATTAATTAGTAGTTTTTTTTAGTGGAAGTAAATTAAAAGGACTGTTCCTTTTTTGGAGGATCAGGATGAATGCGGCAATTAAAAAGAGGCCGATGGAGAATAATATGAATAGTGTGACAGGGTTTGTACTAACAGAAAAATGCAGATAGGATGCTACCACCAATAACAAGGCAATGTAGAAAACAAGGCAATGCATAACAGTGGTAATCTTTTTACGAATCAGCAATACATCCTGCAGAATGTGGAACACCAGAAAGGAGAAGAAAACCGAATAATTGATAACAGATAGTTCGCGAACAAAGTACAGCCCTGCAAAACATCCAATTACGTTTACAATAAGGCTGATGATATTAAACCACATATCCAGTTTCTCTAAGCCTATGGCTACAATTAAATTGGCTTGCAATAAAACGGTTGGCAATATTAAAAAGGTGAGAAACATCTGTTGGGTGCACAGCACAGAGCCTGGGTAACCTTTACCAAAAGCAAGCGGCAGTATCCATCCCGAAAAAGAGTAAACAAACGTATAGGATACAATAGCAAATATTGTATAAATGAAAAATACGGTTCTGTAAAGCCTGGCGAGTGCAGCGTGATTGCCATTGTTAAAATGCTTAATAAACTGCGGGTAAATGGTTGATGAAGCTACAATAGGTAGTATCAGCAACACAGAAAATATGCGGAATGCAATTTCATAATCGGCCACGCTGCTTAAGGCAAGCGTTTTAGATATAATGATGTTTCCCATTTTCCAGTAAATAATGGAAATGCTGCCTATAATAATAAACTGCCAGTTTTTGATGATGAGCAGCTTGAGATCATCAATCGATATTTTGGCTTTCCACAGAAACTTAAGATTGATACTGTTGGATGAGCCCAGCTTGATAAATAAACCCAGGGTAAGTACCCGGGCTACTATCATGATAACGGATAAAATGACAACTGAAAACGGATGGATAAGCAGCAAACAGCCTGAAACAAGTTTCAGAAACCCATCTATTACCAATATGGCAGCGGTTTTACGTTGCTGATTTTCGGCTATGTTAAGGCTTCTGATTGCATTAATAAGGTTATCGAAAATGATATTGGTACCCAGTATTATGCATAACAACCTGATTTGTACATCGGAGTAAACTACGAATGCAAATATCAAATTGACGATATAAAACAACAATCCTAATCCAATCTGCGTTTTTAAGAACTTGCCTGTAAAAGTGAGCTTATCTTCCTCCAACACATACTGCCTGATAAACCATTGGCCCAAGCCCATAGATGAAAAGGCTGCCACAATTTGGTATACTGAAGTAGAAACTAAGAACCGGGCAAACTCGCCCGAACTATACTTGCGTGCTACAATGGCAAAAAATGCGCATATAAACAAAATTTGCAGAATATTAGATGCTATGCCCCATGCACTGTTTTTTACCAGTGACGATTGTAATAACTTTATCTGCTTAATCTTCGACCAGTTCATTAGCGTTGTTATTAACAGGGTAAGCAACTATCAGCACTACCATACTGGCTACCATAATAAGCAGCCTGTTATCAAAAATTGAGTAAACGGTGTTAAAGGCAACCAGGAAACTTATTAGTGAGGCCATAAAAAATGTAACCCGTTTATCGTACACGTTTCTAATAAAAAGTAACAAGCCCTTAACAAGCGGTATTAGTAACAGCAGCGCAAATATTCCAAAACCTATAAAGCCAAGCTCCACCATAATTTTTAGATAGCCGTTTTCGGGCTGATCGAAATAGACCAATTGGCCGTCTTCGATTTCAAGGTATTGGTCCTGGTTATGCCTGATGACGAAGCTTTGGTAATTATTATCTCCAATGCCGAGATAGGGATGTTGCTTAGAAATATCAAATGCCTCTTTCCAAATGTTTTGCCGAAAGGTTAAATCATCAGACAGGTTTTTTGCCCTGTCAAATACACCGGTATGTATAGAGATAAGTGTAAACGCCAGGTAGCAAATAGCCATAAACACTAAGCCGTAAATACGATAGTTTTTGGCGGCCATAAAAAACACTACAAATAAGCCCAGCGCCAAGCCACCAAAAGCAGCCCGGCTGCCTGCCATGTTAATGCCGACAATGCATAGTACAAAAAATGTATAGTTCAGGATGATGTTTCTGCGGCTTGCACCTTTTTCTATGTATAAAAACAAGAAACTGCCCATAGCCAAAAACTGTCCGTGTGCCTGGGCATCATAAAAAATACCCGGATACCTGGTAAGGTTAAAAATGGGATCGAAAGTATTGGGCGATAAGCCAGGATAAAAAGTAAATTTTATCCCAACTATCCTTTGTATCAATAAAAAGATAATCGCAGCTATATAACTTACTTTTAGTGCCTTAATCGCTTTTAAAAAAAACGTTTTGTCTTTATAACACTCCGTCATAAAAAACCGGGCGAAAATGAAAATAGGTAATGCTTTAACAAGACT
Source organism: Sphingobacteriaceae bacterium (assembly GCA_903644075.1). Taxonomy (GTDB): domain Bacteria; phylum Bacteroidota; class Bacteroidia; order Sphingobacteriales; family Sphingobacteriaceae; genus Mucilaginibacter. The sequence continues at coordinate 7,246 of CAHJXH010000157.1, forward strand.
GAGCCAGGTTTTACATGGAAACTCAGACGATAAACCACCCAAAAGAATGATGATACCCAGTAAGATGAAAAGCAAAAAATAGATGTTATTCCTGCTTTTTAGGTTAATGGTAATGAAGTCTTTAAAAAGAAATATAAAGCTGTAAAAGCAAATGGCATCAAACGTTTTAAAACCACCAAAAGCCTCTGGTGTAATTTTCATATCCATTAAAGGCAATAAGGTTAGGATGAAAATTAAACAAGACTGTACGGTATTGCCCCTGTAAAATATGTTTAATATAAACAGCAACAAGGTTATACCCGGAATGATAACAATTAATTTATCCAGCATGTTAAATGGTACTCAAATCAATTTTGCTTAAGAGAGGCACAAATTTTAAACAGTGTTAAAACCTATTTAAAAATTGTTTCCAGGCCATGTTAAATGTTGGTTTGGCAAGCTCGGTGTTGTAATAGCTATTGTCGTAATTATAGCCATAACCGTATTTGCTTTTCTTGATGCCGTTAAAAACGATATGCATATTGGGCAGCTTTTCGGATTGCTCAATTTCGCTGATAAAATCCAATTCATTTTTTCCGGTATAACCTTGCCTGATAATGTATAGCGATACATCTGCTAATTTCGCGATGATCATGGCATCTGTTACCAAGTGCAGGGGAGGGGTGTCGATAATGATATCGTCATACCTATCCTTCAGTTCTGATATCAGTTCAACCAAGCGCTCATTCTCCAATAATTCTGATGGATCAATTGGGATTTGTCCACATCCTATCAGATCAAGGTTAACAATTTTGCCAGATGGATTGATGATGCTATCGACAGAAATGCCAGATGACAAGAATTCACTAATTCCCAGCTTACTATTTGGCAGGTTAAAAATCTTTAAGATTTTAGGTTTACGCAGGTCCATTTCCAGGATTACTGTTTTGCGCCCGGTTGCGGCAAGGGATACAGCCAGGTTAACACTCACAAAGCTTTTTCCTTCCTTTGAAATGCTTGATGTAAACAATGTCACCCTTCCTTCAACGTTCAGATCCTGGTCTCCAACCACATTTAATGATGCTTTTGGCAGATTAGAAGCAAAACCAGAACCTGTATTCTGATTAGTATGTGCGTAATGTAAATTAGTACGCAATGTCCTGAATTGCTCACCAATAAGATGATGTCTATTAGTAACCACAATTACATCATCATCTAAGTCTTCATAAGAGAGCTCACCTAAGACCGGGATATCTAATGCGCTTTCAATATCTCTCCGTTCGGTGATCTTATTGGTAAATGAGTTTCTGAAATAAATAATCATGAAGGGCAAGCCCAGCCCGCAAAGCAAGGCAATAGCAAACACGAAAGATTTTTTAGGCCAGGTAACATCGCCCACATTTGCTTTATCAACTACACGCGCATCAACAAAGGTCGAAGCATAGCTTAACGCCAATTCTTCGCGTTTTTGCAGTAAGTAAACGTATAGGTTTTCCTTAATTGATTGCTGACGTTTCATATCCACAAACTGGCGTTCTTGCCCAGGGATATCTTTAATTGAGGATTCAGACTTACTGTTAAATGACTGTAACTCTTTTTTAGAACTTAGTAAAGATGTTTTAATACCTTGAACAGTTTGCTTAATTGAAGTTTTAGTCAACGCAATTTGTTTGTTAATAGGCTCAAACATCGGGTTGCCTTCAGGCGTAGTGGCCAATAAGGCGCTACGCTTTAACTGCAGATCCGATAATTTTTCGATCAAACTGTTTAATGCAGGGTCTGTAATGCCAATTGTTGCAGGCGCTGTGCCGCTATCGTTAGGTGAATTAACATATCGCTCAATGCCATTAATTACATTTAGCTGTACGTTTACTTCGTTTAATTTAATGCCATTGCTCTGTACGTTTTCGAGGTATACCTGCGATTGTGATGATATATCGGTTATGCCCTGGCTGCTTCTGTAGCCTTCTACATTTTTTTCTGCGTGGCTTAGTTCGCCGGTAAGCGAGGCTAAACGATTGTCGATAAAATCAATTGTGCTTTTAGTGGTGCGTTTTTCTTCCATTAACGCAGCCTGGTTATAAGCCATAATCAGGTTGTCTAAAAAGTCGACACCTCGTTTAGGCACTTCATCGCTTATAGACAGGCCAATAGTAGGCGCCAATTTATCGAGCAGGTGAGCATCAATAGTTTTAACGTAATTGTTGCTTACTTTTTCAGGGTCATCCAGTTCAATAGTTATGTTAGAATCAATGTATTGATCTATAAAATCAGTAGGTTTTAGTAACCAGGTACCAAAGCCGTTTTTAATCGGCTTGTTAAAAGCGGCTGATTGTTTTTGACCACTTGCATTATCAAATACAAACGTGTTTTTATCTTTAATCAGTACACTAATCTTTTGACCCGATAACGAACCTGCTTTTTGTACAAGCAAAAATTTAACAGGCGTAGTCTCATACAAATCCGGATTTTTTAAGCCATTATCTGATTTATAATTAACCGATAATTGTAGGTTGTTTACGACTTGGTTAATCAGATTTTTCGATTTTAATATTTCAATCTCCGTTTCCGCATTTTTGGGCGAACTGGTTTGGTTTAACTCCGGCAAGGCGGATTTTTCCTCCTGTGGTGATTTCTTTTCATCCTTAACCAGTATAGTGGCGTTAACCTCGTAAACCGGATTGACGTTATGTAAATAAATGTATGCGCCTACTGTTGCTATAATTAACCCTAATGCAAATAGCGGCCAGTGATACATGTATTTAATTAAAACAACCCGCAAATCAGTAAACTGATGAGCAGGGTTTGTTTTAACATTTGTAGATTGCCTGCTATTCATATTTAATTACGGAATAGTGAGATAGAAATTGCAATTAATGAAAGCGCAGAGATGATCAGGCTGGCATTACGGAAACCTGTATCAACAGTGGCCAGTTTAAGTTTGCTCGGCTGCACAAATATTAAATCGTTACTTTTTAAGTAGAAGTAAGGCGACTCAAAGATCTTTTTAGAAGTAAGATCGATAGGGATATATTGTCTCTTGCCTTCAATTTCTCTTACTAAAATTACATCTTCGCGTTTACCGGTAATATTTAAATCGCCAGCTAAACTTAGCGCTTCGGTTATAGTAAGCCTTTCACTCGCACTGGTGTAAATATTAGGGCGCATTACATCACCCAAAACCGCCACCTTAAAATTTACCATCCGCACAGATACAGTAGGTTTACTTAAATAAGCTTGCAATTGCTGTTGCAATTGTGCCGATAGTTGTGAAGTAGTTAAGCCGGCAACTTTAACTATACCAACTAAAGGTAAATTAACGTCGCCCTTTTGGTCAACAACGTAGCCGTAAGTTGGGCTGCTTGAATTTGTACCGGCAGATTGTGTATTATTACTAAAAACAGCTGCAGCTTCTGGATTCAAACTCGTTACGTTAATTGCTAACTGATCTGTTGGTTGTATAGTAGGTATGGTATAGTTATTAAGATCTTCAGTCGTAATCTCAGACCTGCTCAAATCCTGGAAATAAGGGATTTTTTTATAAGATGAGCATGATGTAATAACTGATAATGCAGCTAATAAGACAAAAGGGAGCAAGGTGCGCTTATACGCACTTGTTTTAAAAGATTGTTTCATTTATTATGTTAGTTAAAGCGTTTACAGATTTGATCACAAAACGATATGATCAGTTAATAATTTTAGATCTTGGAGATGTTGATTTTTATTTAAAAGTTATCATATTTGACTTTTGAATAAAAAAATAATCTAAAAGGATAAAATATTATTTCCACGCATGGGCAAGTCAACATCCGTGCCAGTAAAATTTATGAGGGTTATAGCGTTACTTATAATTGTAAATATTAATTTCAATATAATATTTATTAATCTATAAGAAATTGTTAGCGGTTTATTTATCAGTCGTTTAGGTTTAACTGAATAGGGTGAGATTTTTCTATTGAAAATACCCTTAACTGTAAAGAAAATTAATAATAGATATATATAAAATTTCCCTGGACGAAATTAAAGTTCAGTTTCTATATGATTGACTCAAACAACATGCGAAATTCGGGTTTTTATTACAGTCGTTTTTGGCTTTTAGTTATGTTTATATTAATGACTTCGCCGGGTTATTCTACAAATTACTATGTAAGTGAGAAAAATAGTAATAGTCGATCCAACGGATTGAGCCCTGTAAAAGCATTCAGAAACCTTCAGGATGCTGCCCGTAAAACCAAACCAGGAGATACGGTATTCGTAATGAATGGTAATTATACAAATGCCTGCCCTGCCTGTAATGT
>CAHJXH010000158.1 GCA_903644075.1 Sphingobacteriaceae bacterium
AAACGTAACGGGTTTCAGTCTTTCGGGGACAGAACTGCTTGCTGATAATTTTACGCAGCTGCCTTATCAACAGGAGCAATCGTTCGAAAAAGATTTACAGGCGGCGTTAAATCAAATCATCGCGTATCCGCATGTACCTCAAATTCCGTTTACGCCCGATGCGCAGGTTACGGAACCATCTTATTACTTTCTGAAAAAGATTCCCGCCGAATTTTCATCCGAAAAACCAAAAGGAGCAAGCGGAATTATAGCTCCCCCATTTGATGTAAACATTATCAGAAGGGACTTTCCAATTCTAGGCGAAACGGTTAATGGCAAACCTTTGGTATGGCTGGATAATTCGGCAACAACACAAAAGCCAAAACAGGTTATTGACAGGATAAGCTATTTTTATGAGCACGAAAATTCAAACATTCACCGCGCGGCTCATGAGTTGGCTGCAAGGGCTACAGATGCTTATGAAGGTGCACGTAAAAAGGTGCAGCAATTTTTAAATGCGGGTTCTACCAATGAAATTATTTTTGTTCGCGGCGCTACCGAAGCCATAAACCTGGTGGCAAAAAGCTGGGGCGAGCAATACCTGCAGGCCGGTGATGAAATTATTGTAAGCCACCTGGAGCACCATGCTAATATTGTTCCGTGGCAGCAGCTTGCCGCTAAGAAAAATCTAAAAATAAAAGTAATACCGGTTGATGACGATGGCCAGCTGATTATAGATGAGTACATTAAGCTGCTTGGCCCTAAAACAAAGCTGGTTGCATTTACCCAGGTATCAAACGCTTTGGGTACGGTTACACCTGCTGCCCAAATAGTTAAACTCGGTCATTTAGCCGGTGCAAAAGTATTGATTGATGGCGCGCAATCTGTGTCACATATGCCGGTGGATGTTAGGGCACTTGATGCCGATTGGTTTGTATTTTCGGGCCATAAAGTTTTCGGGCCTACGGGAATAGGTGTGTTATATGGCAAGGAGGACCTTTTGAATGAAACCCAGCCATGGCAGGGCGGCGGCAATATGATACTGGATGTAACATTCGAGGAAACAAAATATCATAACGCCCCAGGCAGGTTCGAAGCAGGTACTGGTAACATTGCTGATGCTGTTGGTTTAGGAGCGGCCATTGATTATGTAACACGTATAGGGATGCCTGCCATATCACAATATGAACATTATCTGCTGGTTTACGCTACCGAACTTTTTAAAGAAGTAAAAGGCTTGCGCCTGATTGGGACCGCGGCTGATAAAGCGAGCGTATTATCATTTGTGCTTGATGGTTATAAAACCGAAGAAGTAGGTGCCGAACTAAATAAACAAGGTATTGCCGTACGCTCGGGCCACCATTGCGCGCAGCCTATATTACGGCGCTTCGGGTTGGAAAGTACGGTAAGGCCTTCACTTGCATTTTACAATACCTGTACCGAGGTAGATTTACTTGTAGATACCCTTCATCGCCTTAAAAAATAAATGGAAGCTAACCGGATAAATACTTTTATCGAACACTTATACCAGGTGCATAAGGCAGAATGGGAAGCAACCCCGTCTTTCAGGGAGGCGGTAGACTGGTTATCTGATCTTTATGAATTTCTGTTCCCTAACAACAGGTTAAACCGCCAATCAATTTATGAAGGGCAGTTAAAAAAGAACCAGATTGACCTGGAGAATATCTTGTTAAGCTACCTTGACCCGGCCAATATTAATATCGACGAAGTGATTTATAAATTTTATGCCTCGCTCGAAGAAATTTATCAAAGCCTGCGGCTGGACGCGACAAAAACTTTTGAAGACGACCCTGCCGCAAGCAGTATCCATGAAGTAATAGTTTCTTACCCCGGCTTTTACGCGGTTGCGGTTTATCGGATAGCGAATAAGCTATCGCAGTTAGGTGTACCCATATTGCCGCGTATTTTGAGCGAGCATGCCCACGGCAAAACAGGGGTTGATATTCATCCTAATGCCCGGATAGACGTGCCTGTATTTTTTGATCACGGTACCGGTATAGTAATTGGCGCAACCAGCATTATCGGCAAAAATGTATCAATTTACCAGGGTGTAACGCTGGGAGCATCACAAGTAAGCAAAATTCTGTCTGATGTTAAACGCCACCCAACGGTAGAAGATAATGTGATTATTTACGCACGCAGCACAATTTTAGGAGGGAGAACAGTTATCGGGCATGACAGCATCATAGGCGGAAGCGTATTTTTAACCAAAAGTGTTGCTCCGTACTCAAGTGTGTATAACACGCACCAGTTGCGTATCGAGGTAAAAGAAAATCAATAGCCGGTATCATCAGCCGATAAATCAAAAACGGTGTAAAACAGGTTAGCCGCGGTGAGCTGGCCTGCAAAGGTGACTAAAACAACCAGTTCACTACCCGTGTAATAAGGTACAAGTATATCAAATAGCTCATCAGCTACTTTGCCCTTATTTTCAACAAGGGCTGTTCCAAAATTAACAAGGTCCTGCTCAATGTCATTAAGCGGGTATCCGGTAATTTCTGCATTGCTTTCCTCAATCCGTGACAAAACCTCAGCACCACCTAATGAATCGCCAAACAAACGGGCGGCCCGCTTACCTACAACAAATGTAACATCATTAAATAAGGCAAATAGTTTTTTATCCAGCTCTTCCCTAGTTTCATTCATCCTTCCAACAACATAATCCCTGGCCATATTTAAGCAGATTTTTGTAGTAAATGCCTTTCCGTCACACTTTGCAGCAATTGTTTTGAGGAACCCGGCCCCTGTAACTGATTATCAACATGGCTATATATAATTTCACCATTATTAATTACATAAGTAGCCAATAAAGGGACATTTACTTCAATACCCGGGAACTTATTCCATGCAGGGTCGAAATCGCTGTAAAGCCCATAATTATACGAATTCTCATTATGTTGGTCAAAATAGAAGTTAAGCTTTAGGTTATTATCCCAAATGACTTCATCCAGCAGCCTGCTTTGCTCATCGGGGCATATAACAAGTACATTACCGCCTAAAGTGTTTATTTCATGCTGTAACCTGTTTAAATAGGTTAAGTGAGCAAGGCCGTAGTCCTTCCATTATGTCGAGTAAAAGCTGATTACCAAAGGCCTTCCGGTGATTTGCCGAAGCAAAACAGATCTGTTTGTATCCAAAGCGCCTAAAAAACCTTCATTATTTATATAGTCTTCTTTTAAATCTAAATCAGGTGCAGGGCTGCCTTTTTCTAATGGTTTTAAAGAAATAAACTTTTGCTCGTAAGTTCCAGTTCATTTATAACTTCCAGAAAATCAAAAGATATGTTGTTGTGCTTTTCTAATTTCATAAGTGAAAAATTTAAAGTTCCTTTTTTAATATAAGCTGCTTCAGTTACTACCCCTATGCGTTCACAGAGAATTATTTTATCAAAAAATAAATAATAAAATCAATATATACTACTATTTCTATAGAGTTTATATACATTTGTTCTATTAATTGATTTTTTAATTTTTAAACCTGGTAAGGATTAGTGAAGCCCTCTCCTTCACTTTTTGGTAGGTTTAGCATCAACATTAAACGTAATCGCATGAAAGTATACCTTGATAATGCCGCAAGCACATTGCTTGACAGAGAAGTTTATAACGCAATGACCCCATATTTGCTCGACCAGGTTGGCATCCCTTCTTCGCATCATGGCTATGGTCGCGATGCTAAAGAGGCCGTAGAAATCAGCAGGGCAACCATTGCTAAATTACTAAATGCATTACCCGAAGAAATCATATTTACTTCGGGAGCTTCAGAAGCAAATAACACTGCCATTTTATCTGCCGTTAACTGTGCGCTAATTGATCATATTATCACTACACCTTTTGAACATCAGTCCGTAATATACGGCTTAAATGCTTTGAAACGAAAACACGACATAAGGGTTAGTTACATCAAGTATGATGAACATGGAAACCTCGACCTCCATCATCTTGAATACCTTTTAAGAACAAACACGCGCAACCTGGTTTCTGTTATGCATGCAAATAACGAGATTGGTAATCTTAACGATATAGAAACGATAGGCAACCTTTGTTTAAAATACAAAGCGCTTTTCCATACCGATGCAGCGCAAACTGCAGGACTATATTCTTATGACCTTGCCGCATTAAAAATAAATTTCCTGGCAGCATCGGGGCATAAGTTTCATGGCCCTAAGGGGGTTGGTTTTTTATATTGTCGCAAAGGAATCAGGCACTTGCCTAACATCCATAATGCGGGGACAGATAACATTCCCGGTATTATTGGGATAAGTAATGCGCTGGCAATTGCTCATCAAGATATTGCAGGTAATTATAAGCACTTACAGGCCTTGAAAAACCGGCTGATTAAACAACTAACGGATTTACTGCCAACGGTTACTTTTAACGGAAACTCGGACATTCCCGAAAAAAGTATCCCTTCTATATTAAGTATTAACCTGCCACAAACTAATAAGAGCCAGGTCTTTTTGCAATTTCTAGACGACCATCAGATAGCGATATCAGGTGGGCAAAACACATCATCGCATGTATTAAAAGCTTTGGATATTGCAAAAGATGCAGGACATGTTCGCTTCTCATTCAGCAAGTTTAATACCGTCGATGAAATTGATTATGTGATTGAGGTATTTACTTCTATCTACCAAACGGTAGCTGCATAATGCTGAGATAATACTTTAAATAATGACCAAGTAAATTTATAATAATATGAAAATAATTAAATACGGAGCATTAGGGCTGTTTCAGTTACTGTTAATACAGGTATCAAAAGGGCAAACCGCTACCAAAGATGATGATCGCGGGTATATTGTAAAGGTGGGCGACCAGGCACCTGATGATTTTGAGCTTGTATTAAACGATGGCACAAAAACATCATTAAAGAAACTACGAGGCAAAATAGTGGTGTTACAGTTTACAGCAAGCTGGTGCAGCGTTTGCCGCGAGGAAATGCCGCATTTAGAAAGTGATGTTTGGAAGGCATACCAAAACCAAAACCTGCTTTTAATTGGCGTTGACCGCGACGAGCCATTGGCCAAAGTTCAAAAATTTCATGATGATATGCAGCTTACCTATCCCCTCGCGCTCGACCCCGGCGCTGATATTTTTGGCCGTTTTGCCAATAAAAAAAGCGGGGTTACCCGTAATGTAGTAATTGACCCTACCGGGAAAATTGTTTACCTGACCCGCTTATATGATAAAAATGAATTTAACGGCATGCTACAAGCGATAAAATCATTGACTGATAAGCAAACTGCCAGTTTAAATTAATCGCAAAATTGGCGGAGTGGCCGAGGGGTTAGGCGGGAGTCTGCAAAACTCTTTACGACGGTTCGAACCCGTCCTCACGCCTCCATATCAAAATCAAAATGTATAAATCACTTATTATCTTTTTTATAGCATTGCTTAACCTGCCCGTTTTATTTGCACAGGATATTGCTCACGGCCCGCATGTTTTAGTTGTGATGGCACACCCTGATGATGAAAGCACTTTTTCGGTTACGCTATATAAAATTGTGAAAGAGCAACACGGTACAGTAGATTTATTTGTGATTACAAACGGTGAGGCAGGCTTTAAGTATTGCACCCTTGCCGAACAATATTATGGAAAAAATCTTACTGATGAAAAAGCTGGCAGGGCAAATTTACCGCGCATCCGCAAGAAAGAACTATTAAATGCAGGTAAAATTCTGGGCATTTCTCAATACTATTTCCAGGATCAGCCGGATGCGCATTACGGCTTGGATGAAAAAGGCCCATTAGACACTACATGGAATACAGCTGCTATAAAAAAACATTTAACCCAACTGTTAGGCAGTAAACATTACGACTTTGTTTTTACACTTTTGCCCGAAACAGGCACGCATGGCGAGCACAAAGCAGCAACAATTTTAGCTTTAGATGCGGTAGCAGCTTTACCGGTAGCCGAACGCCCTATAATTTTAGGAGCAAGAACACAAAATAAAACAGAGCCCATCTTTAAATTTGGCCAATATGCCGGTTACCCGGAAACACAAACTCTTGCGGGTTCACCATCGTTCGAAGTAGACCGTACCGCAAGTTTTAGCTATAAAAACCGAGTTAATTACAAAGTAATTGCCAACTGGGAAATTGCCGAGCATAAAAGCCAGGGCTTTACACAAATGACAATGAACGATGGCGATTTGGAAGAGTTTTGGTATTTTTCGGTTAACGGGCAACAAGGTTTACCGAAGTGCGCTGCTTTATACAAAGAATTAAAACAAACCCCTTACATAGCCAAGGTTTACTAGTATTAGCCTATTTTAAGTAATCGCCAGTTTTTGCCGTACGCTGTTAAGTACTTAGGAATCTAATAATACCAAATCAGGATTGGTTGATTGCCTGGCACTAATCATATCAGCAATGCTTGTACCCGATAATATTTTAAGCTCTTCCTCGCGAATTTTAAGATAAACTTTTTTAATGCTGCAGGTAGCTTCATCAAGGCATTCATCGCAGCTGCGGTAATGAAAAGCACTGGCGCATGATACTCTGGCTATCGGCCCATCCATTAACCTTACAATAGCAACCAAAAATATTTCCTGAGCTGGTTTGCTTAAAACATAGCCACCGCTTATGCCTTTTTTGCTAAATAAATAACCTGCATTTCTAAGCTCCAAAAAAACTACTTCTAAATACTTTTTAGGGATTTTTTCCAGCCCGGCTATTTTTGAAACAGGCAACGGTGGGCTATCCACGTTTTTTGCTAAAAAAATGAGTGCTTTTATAGCATATTTCGCTTTTTTCGACAGCATTCTTTTAGTTTATTGCTTAAATATCCAATTTATTAATACACTTACAGGGCAGGTAATTTACCATCCTTTTATAGCGCCCCCTTTAAATGCTACCTCAGCAGCCTGCGCAACTTCGGGCGATTGATAGGCTTTTACAAACTTCGCCACATTATCCTGGCTTTTATTGTCTTCCCTTGATACGATAATATTTACATAGGGCGATTTTTCATCCTCCACAAATATGCCATCGCGCTTGGCTACTAAACCTGCCGGACCTGCAAAAGTATTATTGATAATAGCGATGGTTACATCCCTGTCATCCAGCGAGCGCGGCAATTGTGGGGCTTCAAGTTCTACTATTTTCAAGTTTTTAGGATTGCTTATAATGTCATTTACAGTAGGTAATAAGCCAACACCATCCTTTAACTTTAACAGGCCTACTTTTTGTAAAAGCAGTAACGAGCGCCCGCTGTTGGTTGGATCGTTAGGGATAATAATAGTGCTACCATCCTTCAGTTGGTTAATAGTTTTTATTTTGCGCGAATATCCTGCCAAAGGGTAAACAAAGGTGGTACCCAATATGGCAAATTTATACCCGCGTTGTTTGGCCTGCACATCAAGGTATGGCTTATTTTGAAAAACATTAAGGTCAATATCGCCCTGGCTTAAAGCTGCATTTGGCATTACGTAATCGTTAAATTGCACCAGTTCAACATCCAAACCATATTTGTCCTTAGCAACCTTTTGTGCAGCTTCGGCAACCTTAAATTCCGGGCCCGATTCCACACCCACTTTAATATGATTGGTATTATTTGCTTGTGGTTTTCTGCCGCAGGCAACCAGGCTTAATGCCAGTATGGCTATGCTGCTTATCGTTTTTATATTCATGTTTTAATTAAAATCTATTTGCGGTGATCTACCTTTTTGGCTATAAACTCACCCGATGTTTGGATAAGAAATACAAGCGCCACCAATAAAACCAGCACCGTGTTCATTACCACAATATCATACCCAACATAACCATACTGGTAACCAATTTGGCCCAAACCGCCGGCACCTACCGCGCCGCCCATTGCCGAGTATCCTACCAAGGTAATTAAGGTTATTGATGCCGCACCGATGATGGATGGCAACGCTTCGGGCAGCAGTACTTTTAGCACAATTTGCAGGGGTTTTGCACCCATTGCCCGTGCCGCTTCTATTAAGCCGTTGGGTATTTCTATCAAACTATTTTCAACCATCCTGGCTATAAACGGCGCCGCGCCAATACTTAGCGGCACCAATGCAGCCTGCACACCAATTGAGGTACCCACCAGCGCCCGGGTAAATGGAATCATCCACACTATCAGTATAATAAAGGGGATAGAGCGGAATATATTAACTAACACAGAGACGGCACTATTTACCCAGCGATTTTCTGATACCTGGCCCGTGCGGGTCATAAACAGCAGCACGCCTGTTGGCAAGCCGATTACAAAACCAAAAAAGCCGGAAACAAAAGTCATCACGATGGTTTCAATCAAGCCTTTAAATAACATCAGCACCATTGAATCAGACATAGCCCAGCACCTCCACTTCTATCATTTTAGTTCTATAGTAATCTAATGATTTTTCGGTATTTACCTGGTCGCCGGTTACTTCTATCAGCATATTGCCGTATTTTACCCCGCCTGTATAATCCATCTGCGCACTGATGATGTTATTATCCACACCAAAAAGCCTGCTCGCTTCTGACAATACGGTAGCCTCTGCCGAGCGGCCTGTAAACTCAAGCTTTACCACCGGGTGCTTTTTTCCCGAAGGGGTTACTGTTAAGTTTTGTTCATACTCGGCCGGTAATGAAGCATGTAATGAGGAGGCAATAAATTGTTTTGCCAGCGCCGTATCGGGATAAGAAAACACTTCACTTACCGAGCCCCTTTCAATCAACTTACCATCACTTATTATAGCAACCTCGTTACATATCGCTTTTACCACGTTCATTTCGTGGGTTATCAGCAAAATGGTGATATTAAAGCGCTGATTGATATCTTTTAGTAAGGCCAATATGGAGCGTGTAGTAGCAGGGTCGAGCGCGCTGGTAGCTTCATCACACAAAAGCACTTTGGGGTTACTGGCCAGCGTACGGGCAATGGCTACACGTTGTTTTTGCCCGCCCGAAAGGTTAGCCGGGTATTCGTTTGCCTTATCTTCCAGGCCCACCAATTCGAGAAGTTCATCAACTCTTTTCTTTATGTCTTGTTTTGATGTACCATCCAGCTCAAGCGGGAACGCTATGTTTTCGGCAACAGTTCGTGATGACAATAAATTAAAATGCTGAAATATCATCCCTATATGCCGCCTTGCTTTTGCAAGCTGTGATGCCGATAGGTTAGTTAAGTTTTGACCGTTAACGATAACTTCGCCCTTTGTTGGTTTTTCTAACAAATTAACGCAACGAATAAGTGTACTTTTCCCGGCACCTGATGCGCCTACAATGCCCAAAATCCTGCCTTGCAGCACAATAAGCGACACGTTTGATAAGGCAGTTACCTGGCTGTTTTTTTTGTGGAATGTTTTTGTGACATTTTTTAGTTCAATCATTATGCCAACAAATACTTATCTTCAATCACGGCATCGGCAAAACGCTCCATTTCTTCCAGTTGCGGGCTGCATTGCAGCAGGAAAAAATTAACACCTGCTTTTTCAAACTCGCCAATCCTGTCCTGCACCTGCGCCGGTGTTCCGGTTAAGCCGGACCTTAAGCCCCGGTTTGAAACTGAATAATCATACAAAGAAACATGCTGATCCAGTTGGGTACCCGAAAGCCATTGCTGGTAATTTTTATAACCAGAGCTGCCTTCTTTTACATTGGTAATTCTATCCAGTTCCTGCTTAACTTCCTGTTCGCTATTGCGGATAATGCTATAAGCTGCAACACCAAACTGCATTGGCGGCAAACCTTTTTTATCACGACGCTCGCTTAAATCATTAATCCGTTTTGCAATCAGCTCCGGCGAATCACCGTGCATTACATAGCCGTCACATTTGGACGAAATAAGATCTTTTGCCGCTTCTGATTCACCACCTGCATAAATAGGAGGCCGCGGTGTTGATACCGGTTTTGGCTGCAGTATATTATCTTTTACTTTATAATATTTACCCTCGAACGAGTAATGATCCTTTTTCCAGACATTATCAACCACGTCCAACCATTCGGATGAGCGAGCATAACGGTCGTCATGCTGCTCAAAGTTGACACCGAATTTTTCAGCTTCATCTTTCCACCAAGATGATACGAGGTTTAAAGATATCCTGCCATTGCTGATGTGATCAATATTGGCAGCTTGTTTGGCCAGTAATGCCGGGTTATGGAAAGTTGGGCGCACGGCAACCATCAACTCCTGTTTGCTGGTAACAGCAGCTAACGCCGCAGCGGTAGACCATGCATCCAGCGATGGCGCACTTTCACCTTTTATATCATTCAGGTTCAATTCGGCAATCAAGGCCAAATCAAAACCAATCTCTTCGCTTCGTATTGCCAGGCGTTTTACATAATCCCAGGTTGGCTGCATTTGTTCGTCTTCCACATTACGCAGCCATCCGCCAAAAACCGGTAACCAATATCCGTATCTCATAATTACTTAGTTAAAATATTTTCGGTAACCTGTTCTGCTAAAAAATCAACCAGCTTCTCGTGCGGGTTAAAGCCAATTACGTTTACTGCATCAGCAACAAAGTTCGATAGCGCGTTAACATCGTAATACAAAACCTCACCGTCGCGGTCGTCAGTAATATATTCAATACCACCAACGTCTATGCCGCTTTGCTGTACAATAGTTTCAATATTTTTGATAATCTCTGCCGATGGCGTAAATGCTTCAACCTTCAACCCGTTTTTTGGTGCATCTAATGCACAGGCATTCCTAACTAACTCTGTGCCGGCAGTAGTTTGGCAAATATCAGCAGGGCACAGGTTAAAGCTTTCGCCATTGGTATAAACCCTTATACCATAAAGGTACTTACCGCCCAAAGTTTCCACACGGGTAATATAACCACCACGGGCCGGGATAAATTCCTGCACTAACGCGGTATGGTCAATCCCAAAATCAACGTGGTTATTTTTAATGGCTTCTCTTACTTCTTCAATAGAATCAAACTTCTCGATGCCGGCACCGCTGCCGCCTATATTTGCTTTGATAACGATGGGGAAGCGAAGGCCTTCGGTCGCTGCTTCCACCTGCGAAACATGGTTTACCACGTGCGATTTGGGATATTTAATACCCAGCTGCTCCAACAACAGCAGTTGCAGGGCTTTTGATGTTTCGTAGGTAAAGGCTTTATAACCGTTAATTACCCTAACGCCATGGTTTTCCAGAAATTTAAGGTAATTCAACGTATAAAAAGTACCCTGCACGCCGTCGCGCAGGTAAGCGGATGGACTCATCCTGTTAAAGAACAAATCGAAACCGGGCTTTGAGCCTTCTATGGCAAAATGATGCGCGGCAGGGTTTACCGTTGTATAAGGGATATTTCTTTTTTCGAGTTCGGCGAACAATGGTTTAAACCAATCCGGATGTTCGTGCGATATAACAAATGGTTGCATAGCTTTTTATTTGCGACAAATATATTCTATAAACCATATAGAATAAATATATATTATAAATCTTACACGATATTGATTTAAAAAAGGTAAAGCCCCTGATGGGCAGGGGCATTTACCAACCAATTAAACCTAAATTATGAGAAGAAATTTTACACATCGCGTGTAGAGGTCAGAGGCGGATTCGAACCGCCGTA
>CAHJXH010000159.1 GCA_903644075.1 Sphingobacteriaceae bacterium
TATCATACAAGATAAAAAGGGCAACATTTGGATTGCTGCATTTGATGGTATTTTTCGGTACGATGGAAAGTCTTTTACCAACATTACAAGTAAAGTGAGTTCGGCCCGCTTCTTTTCTGTTTTAGAAGATAGAAAAGGAAATTTTTGGTTCGGCTCCATCGGCTCAGGTGTTTATTATTACGATGGAAAATCCTTTCAAAATTTCACAACCAGGGAGGGGCTTCTTAATAATGAGGTTACCAATATTTATGAAGATAAAAAAGGCAACATCTGGTTTGGTGTTTCTGGAGGAGCAAGCTGTTATGATGGGAAGTCCTTCCGGAATTATATCATAGATGGGAATGCCATGAATGAAGATCGGACAGGGAAAACTTTTCCGAATAGGCGTCCTTATGAAGTTACGTCTATTATTGAGGATAAAACAGGCAGTTTTTGGTTTGCTACAAGAGGCAATACCTTCATTTATGATGGGAAAAAATTTGCCGTTTTCGCCCATAATGGTAAACCTTTTACGAATGTTCGTTCTATAATCGAAGACAAAAAAGGCAATATGTGGCTGGGGGGAGCTGATGGCCTTTGGCGTTATGACGGCAGTACATTTACCAACTTTACGCAAAACTTTGTTGGCCATATCTGCGAGGATAGAAAGGGAAACATTTGGACCAGTTCACAAAGAGCTAGTGATGGCAGGTGTGTACTTTCCCGCTATGATGAAAAGTCATTGATTGATAAAAAGCCAATTGTAACCGAAATAATGTCGAAATATGAAGGTAATAAAGGAATGATATTTGGGATTTTAGAGGCTAATGATGGGAG
This sequence comes from Sphingobacteriaceae bacterium, assembly GCA_903644075.1. Lineage (GTDB taxonomy): Bacteria > Bacteroidota > Bacteroidia > Sphingobacteriales > Sphingobacteriaceae > Mucilaginibacter. The sequence goes on from CAHJXH010000159.1 coordinate 817, forward strand.
TATCTGGTTTGGCACTATGGTAGATGGGGCGTGCCGTTATGATGGAAAGACTATTACCAGCTTTAACGGTAAACATGCTGAAAAATAAGGTGAACTTACTTTCAATTGGCAGCCGCATTTAATTGAACGAGCATCGTAATCAGAATTAAATTTAAAAGCTGTTAAGCATTCGTATATTAGGTTGCTTTGTATGCTAAATACCGTGGGTATTTGCACGGTAAATAGTACGTTCCCAGCTTAGCACCTTAAAATATTTGCTCATGAAAATTACCCTTACATTATTGCTAACGCTGATCTCGATTTCCGGATTCGCTCAAGATAAAATACCCGTTATTCATGCAAACTCAAACCAGGCGAAAATTTATGAGCAGCATAATGCAGTAACAGATTGGCATATCAATCCCAAAATAAAATTGGATGTCTTTTTAACTGGAAAAATAACAAGGACTGAAACTATAAAATTCAGGACAGATGTGGATTCCCTCAGTTTTCGTATTGGGCCTGGGCAGCATAAAGATTTCGTTGTCCTTCTAAATGGTAAAGACTCTTGCTTCACCAGGATTCAAAGTCCGGAGGTAAAAGATTTCAGCAGATTAGCAGTGGAGGTTCACGACACAATCCCGTTTTTTGTTAATAAATTCAACACTAACTATTTGCCTGTGGTGCTCAACGGCACTGACTCCTTATTACTTAATTTCGATAGCGGTGCAACCGAAGTATGTATTACAACTGAGGGCTTAAAGAAAAAAGTAAAATCACAGCCTAAGCTTTATAACACCGTTTATGATATTAGAATTGGGAACCAAATTTTCAAAAGCAAAATTTATGATATAGAAATAGCAGGTAACGAAGTTGACGGGCTGTTGGGATGGAACATATTTGATGGAATGATAGTAGAGTTGGACTATGACCACAACAGAATGGTCGTTCACTCTAAAATGCCGGCACAGCTCGTGCATAATTCCGGTTATTCCAAATTCAACATTACTTTTATTAAAAACAAACCCTTTATTGAAAGTAAGATTACCCAGAGTAACAGTTCTGATAAAAGCCTGTTCTTTTTTGATTTAGGTTACCAAAGAACAGTGATGCTGGATAATGAAGTACTGACAGCCTCAAGGTTCCCGACCGGGAAAATGCGAGTCATAAAAAAAATAATTATGCACGGAACAAGAGGTAATGAAATACCGGTGATCACAGCTAACCTGGAAAGTCTGAAAATTGGAAAATTCGAGCTCAAAAATGTTCCGGCACAAATCATGACGCAAGGTAAGCCAATGGCTGGCGTCAACGTTCATTATTTGGGCAGTGATGTATTGAAAAGATTCAACACGGTGTTAGACTTCCAGAAAAACGTAATCTATCTGAAACCTAATCAACTTTACGGGACCGAATATGCCGACCAGAAAAAGAGTGGTGCATAAATTTGAAGCAATAGCTAAATAAGAGCTAAAAAGACTGTCATAACTATCGCCAATGTGGTTATATACTGCGCTTATTCACAATGTATGAAGTGAATTTTGAGAAACTGGAAGTAATGATAGTTGATCAACTTAACGCGATGAGTGCGGTCAATACCGCTAAGATAAATGATAGTATTGGCCCTTTGGTTAAAAACCAAAACTGTTTTTTGACAGCGCCGGAATCGACCAGCAAGCTTTCCAGTAATACTACCTGTTTGTTATTACGAATGGCTTCCTGATTTATGATCTTCAGATCTTTGCCCCTCTGGTTATCTTGTGATGTAGTAGGATAGAGTATCCATAACCTTCCTGCCGACTGCAGATAGATCAATTTGCCAGTTAAGCCTTCTTTAATCTGGTAATTTTCTATTGTTACAGCTCGATCATCAATTAGCAAGCCATTATCCCAGCTTAACGTTTGCCGATCATAGGCAAAATAGAGAATAGTAGCAAGTACGAGGCCAGGACCAACCATAAACCAGTTTGTATTACCAAAAAAATCATTGACAGCACGTGCCTTTGATGCTATGTCTGGCGAACCGTGGTAAATAACCGCTTGACAAAGAAACATAAGAATGCATATCCAAAACATCAGCGAAAATGCCAAAAAGGCAATCCGCAGGTTGCCGCATTTAAAACTTAATTTATCATTCATGTATTTATTTGAATCCTGTATGGGGCTGGTAACCATGGGCTGTTTTTTTATAAATGAGGTGGGTTCAATTATCGCCTCTATAAACTTAAACAGCTGGTTATAAGATTGGTTTCATTCTGTAATCCAGGATAGAGAATTCTTTTCGTTTCATGTATTTCTCAATCATCATAATGGGATACACACTCAATTGTTGAATATCATTTGAATAATGAAGTAAGCCTAATCCCGATACATCCATACTGTAAAATCGCCATCGCAATACTGGTTATGTAATACCACGTTATCGGTTAAAGTGCGGCAATGGGTTGTAATTTTATCGGGATTGTAAGCCATCAGGATACCGCCGGGATCGTTTATTTTGCTGAGTAGGTTAAAGCCGCACGCAATTTCGCAGGCATTAAATAATTTGGTAATCATTTTATAAATAAAATCGGGGTCGCCGCTTTTGTAATTGAGGCTGCCACTAAGCAATACATAATCCGCATGTGGGAGTTCGGCAGTAAAAAAATCGCCGAGTAAAAAGGTGGTATTGGGTAACTGGTAACGTTCGGCAGCTATGGCTAAAAAGGCCCCGGCCTGATCGATGCCCGAATAATGTAAAGATGGATATTCTGTACCAAGATAAGCCCGCAGATCGCCATGGCCGCAGCCTACATCCAAAACAGAATGATTGTTCATATCGCCAATACCGGCCAGCATCGAGAAGCGAGATAACTGGCTGGTTTCATCCAGCCAGCCCAGGGCTTCTACAGTACCTTCTCCAAATTCTTTCACACGCATATCATGATAACTATTCATAACAGCTTTGTCAATTATATTCATGTATTGTTGATTACGCTAACATAAGTTGTAATATAGCAAACTCTATAAAATAAAAAGGCCTGTAATCAATTGACTACAGGCCTTTTTATTTTGTATTACTATTGCTTCAGCCAGTCTTCAACCGTCACTACATCAGCCTGGCGCGGAAAAACTTTGGTGGTTAATACACGATGAACTTCCTCTTCGTTATCTGCACAACAATCCTCCAGCACGGTTAATTTATAATCCTTGTCGGCAGCTTCACGCAGGGTTGATAATACAACCCCACTTGTAGATATCCCGGCTAGCACCAAATGCTGGGCGCCGTAAGCTCTTAAAAGAACCTCCAGATCGCTGCCACTAAATGCGCTTACGCGGCGTTTAATAACTACAACTTCATCAGTCAGCGGTTTTAGATCTTCATGCACCTTCATAAATTCGGCCATGTCAACGTTTGCCAGCCGTTCTTTAGTGGCGGCGAAACTTTTGTTGTTCAAACTAATTTCTGGTCCCCCTTGTCTAAAACCAACCACCACATAGATGACCGGGATTTTCTGATCGCGTGCCTTGGCAATAGCCTTATTAGTATTACTTAATATGACTGCTGCCTGGGGTAGCATAGCCACAATGCCGGCCTGCATATCCATCACTAAAAGAGCGGTGTTTGAAGGTTTTTGTTCCATCTTTTTGTTTTTTAATAGGATTAGTATTTTTTTTATTGTTGAAGAATTGTCTGTTCGCTTTCAATCGGTTTCTTATACAACAGCCTGCCAAATAATGCAGCCACCAATATTGCTAATATGCCCTGGCAAAGCATAGTGAATGGTGCGCCAATTTTTTGAGAAATGTTACCAACTATCAAACTACCCAAAGGCAGCATGCCGAAATAGGCCATAGCTACAAAACTCATAACGCGGCCTCTCATGTTTGTGGCAGCCTCCATCTGAATAATAGTAATACTGGTAGACATAGGCGTGATAGAACCCAAACCAATTATAATAGCGAAGGGTAGGGCAAGCGGAAAGTAAGTAGCACGCGAAAACAGTATGAGCCCTATGCCCAGTATCGCAATACTGCCCAGTAGAAATTTGCGGAGATCGGTACCTCTTTTAACCGAAGCGAGGAAAAAAGTGCCGACCAATGCGCCAAGCCCGATAGCGCCGGTAATATACCCATAGGTAGCCGCGTTGCCTGTAAAAATTACTTTAGCAAAAACCGGTACCAGGGTATCATACGGTAAAATGAGCAAACTAAGGCACATCAGTAAGATGATAAGCATGCTAATACCACGGGTGTGTTTCAGATAATGCAGGCCTTCGGCCAGTTCGGCAGTAACCTTTTTCTTTACGGCGGGCGGCACAAAAGGGGCGAAGTGCATCAGCATCAGCGAAGCAATAACAGCCAAGAAACTCACCGCATTGATGATAAAACAAACACCCGCACCAAATTGCTGCAATACAATACCAGATAAAGCCGGGCCAACCAAACGCGCCAGGTTTACCATGGCCGAGTTAAGTGAAATGGCATTGGCCAAATCCTCTTTATCCCTAACCATCTCGTGTACCATGGGTTGCCGGGCCGGCACGTCGAAGGCGTTGATAACGCCCAAAACAGCACCCAGCGAAAGGATCTCCCAAATCTCGTAATGGCCGCTTAGCACCAAGGCTGCCAGCAAAATGGCCTGTACCATAGAAGCGATTTGCGTAACCAGCAATATGCGGTAACGGCTGTAACGATCGGCAACCACACCGCCTGCTAAGGAGAGCAGAAACGAAGGGAACTGCTGCGCAAACATCGTCAACCCAATCATAGCGGCAGAGTGGGTGAGCGAATAGATAACCCAGATAATAGCCGTCCGTTGCATCCATGTGCCAATTTGCGAAACAGATTGCCCCGTAAAAAACAAGGTGTAATTACGGTTGCGGAATGCGCGAAAGGTACTATTGCTTAATGTAGTTGTCATCCTAATTTTATTTATAATCATTTCGACATATTTTGTCTTTTTGTCGAAACATGAGCAAATTTTTTTATTTCTTCAATCCGTTCATCATCAAACTGGTAAACTGGGCGATAGTAGTTTCAAATTCAGTTTCATTTTCTATCAGGTTCATCTCATTTCGTATGCCCCGTATGCTGCTCAGTAAAACAAAGATTAGCGTATCCATTTCACTTTCTTCAATAGCTTTTAATTCGCCAAGCTTTATGCCTTCATTTAAAATCCGGGTAAGCAAAGCGCCCTCCATTTTCATAATAGTGTTATGATGTACGATCTTGGTTTTCTGGAATTCAGTGAGTGTATCTGCATCCATGCCGGCTTTTAGCGCGCTAAAAAAAGCGCCTTTTTCTTTCACCACCTTAAGTTTAGTGATGAAAAATGCATTGATCTTCTCTTCAGTACTTATCGCCTGGTTTACGGCCATCTCCATTGCAGCAAGCATCTCATGCATCTCCACATTGAAAACCGCATCAAAAATTTCATCCTTACTTTTATAGTAATAGTACAACGAGCTGCGGCCTTTGCCTATAGCTTTTGCCACGTCATCCATAGTCACCTTAGCCAGGCCATAAACCTGGAAAAGGCGTTTAGCCGCCGTAAGGATTTGTTCCTGTATTAAATCTTCTTTGGCGGAAATGGCTGCTGACATATTATTGGAGAATTCTAACAATACAAAATTAATAAAATTAGACAAACTAACAAAATGTGTCGAAACGTTTTTAGCCAATTTGTTGCACATCGTAGTTCGAATTAAGATTAGCTTAACATTGAATGTTTAATTTTGAGCCCTGTCGATGGAGCATTTTTCTGATTTAGCCTTACTGGAACAAATTAAAGCGAGCGATCATTCCGCCTTCGACGTTTTGTTCGACCGCTATTGGGAGAAACTTTATAAAACTGCTTATGCCCGCCTGGGTGATGATGTAATTGCGCAGGACATTGTTCAGGAGATCTTTATTAAGGTCTGGCAACGCCGCGAAAACCTCAGCATCAATACTTCGCTCGAAAATTATCTGCATGGAGCTGTGCGTTTAAGCGTGATCAGCCATTTTCGCTCACAGCAGGCAAGTGACCTTCGGATGCAGGATGCATTAGAGCGTATCAATCTGCTCGAAGACTCTATTGAAGCCATTGCCGATTACATCGAACTTGAAAAAACACTCGAAGAAGCTGTAAACAACATGCCCGAAATGCTGAAAAAAGTTTACATGCTGCGCAGTGATAATCTTTCTGTAAAAGCCATTGCCGGCGAATTGGGCCTGGCCGACCAAACCGTGAAAAACTATATTGCCGAGGCCACGCGCCGTTTGCGAATAGTAATTACCGAAAAATATCCCGAGAAACATCTCACTTATGCGGCGTTGGTATTGCCGCTGCTACTTCACAAATAATTAACATAAAGATCATCTTAATTATAAGTACCCCGGCGGGTTTTCAGCGACTTAATACTGAAAACCCCAGATATGGATATTGATAAATTTCGACAAAAACTAACACGATACTTAAAGGGCGAAGCTAACGAAACAGAGAACGCCTTAATTGACGCCTGGTACCGATCATACAAAGACAAGGAACAGGATTTGAGTGAGGCCGAAAAGCAACGCATCAGAAACGCCATCTACGCCAAGGTAAAACCAGCTGTGGCAAAACCTTCTGTTTTTAGGTTGCCGGTATTTCGTATCGCAGCGAGTCTGTTGGTTTTCGCAGGTTTGTCATTGATGTTTTACCGTTTGCGAACGCTTCGTCTGGCTAAACAAGAGGTAGTTTATAATACCATCCGTACTTCAACCAAAGGGCTTAAGCAAATTAACCTGCCCGATAGCTCTGTAGTGTGGCTAAATGCCGCCAGTACCATCCAGGTGCCGGTTGAGTTTAAAGGCCACCTGCGCGAAATAAAGCTGATTGAGGGCGAAGCATTTTTCGATGTAAAAAGAAACCCGCAGCACCCGTTTGTGGTGCATACCGGTAAATTAAATGTACAAGTACTGGGTACTTCATTCAATGTACGGTCTTATCAAAAACTAAATAATGTACAGGTTTCGGTTGCTACAGGTAAGGTAGGGGTAGTTAGAGGCGGCAAATGCCTGGCTATGTTATTACCAGGCCAGCAATTGAGTTATGCAATGCTTACAGGGCAATATCATGAGCAAATGGTTAACGCCAATGATGCCCAAAGCTGGAAGACGGGTTATACCACACTATCGCAGGCCAATTTCCAGGAACTTGCGGTGGTGATCAACAATATTTTTGGCTTATCGCTAAGAGCAGGAAATAAGCATGTAAACAGCTACCTGTTCAGCATGCGCATCCAACATAACTTGCCGGCCGATCAGATTTTAAAAGTGATTGGCCAAATCCACAACACACATTTTAGAAAGGAGGGCAAGGACATCATTCTCTACTAAACCTCTGGCAAAACAAACGGCCCTGTACGCTAATACAGAGCCGTGTAATAATTTTTGCTAGCCAACGGACGGCAATCCACGGCTTGCAATGCTCAGCAAATATTCACACTTACAAAAGCAATCAAAAATATGAATTTCTATACACTGTTATGGAAGCAATTTATGCGAACTACAATTTTAGCATTTAGTATCCTGCTCACTATCGGGCTGCTGTATGTAGAAGCAGCCAATGTTAAGGCCCAGGGTCTTAACAGCCGCATTAACGTGTCGGTTGGCAACGAGAATTTGTCTTCGGTAATTAAAAAGCTCGAAAGCAAATCCAACCTGATATTTGCCTATGATGAAGCCTTTCTCGGGCTAAAAGACATCTATGTAAAACCTGTAAGCTTTACCGATGAGCCTCTTGATGTGGTGCTTACCTATGTTTTAAAGTATTCGGGTATCGGTTTTAAAGAAGAAGCCGGGAACATCCTGCTGTTTAAACAAGGCTCGGGCAAAATTACCGGCCGCGTAACCGACGAAACCGGTGCCACATTACCCGGTGCTTCGGTAAAAATTGCTGGTACAGGCACAGGTAGCGTAACCAATAACGATGGTAATTATACCCTTAACGTACCCGAAGGCACATACACCCTAGAGGTAACCTTTGTTGGCTACAGTAAAAGCGAAACCAAAGACGTAAAGGTTGTAGCTAATAAAATAGCGACAGTTAACGTGAGCCTTACAGGCGGCAGCCTGCTTAAAGAGGTTACTGTAAGTTATGGTAAGCAGCGTGCAAAAGAGATAACCGGTTCTATAGCCGAGTTAAACGCATCTTCTTTAAAAGATATGCCTGTGATACAATTTGCACAGGGACTAGAAGGCAAAGTAGCCGGTGTATCAGTTGTGCAAAGCAGCGGCCAGCCGGGTAGGGGGATTGATTTTCGGATCCGTGGTGCGGCATCTTTCTTTACAGATAACCAGCCTCTTTTTGTAATTGACGGTATGCCGATCACCGGGAGTATCAATAATATTAACCCCGATGAGATCGAGAGTTTCAGTATTCTGAAAGATGCATCTGCTACCGCATTGTACGGCTCGAGGGCATCTAACGGTGTGATATTAATTACCACACGCCATGCCAAACCAGGTGCGGGTTCTACGATAGAATTTAATGCTAATTATGGTGTGCAGTCTCTCCCGGGTAATAAGGTTCCGAAAGTAATGAACGCCGAGCAATTTGCCGAGTTTATGAGAGAGCGTGCACAGGATGGTTTGTTGTATGAAAAAAATTATGCCATTGCTGCCGACTACAAAGCCGCTTATTTAGATAGAGACCCTTCGAGCTATGGCACAGGAACCAACTGGTACAAGTTGCTTACCCGTACTGCGCCTATTCAAAATTACGATGTAACTATCCAGTCGGCTACCGAAAAATCATCTTCTACCGCCATTGTAAGTTACTCTGATCAGCAAGGTGTTTTAATTAATACAGGTACGCGCTTATTTTCTGCATGTATCAATAAAGATCTGACTGCGGCCGATGGTAAATTAAAAATAGGGTTTAACCTGGCCCCAAGTTACCGATTAGATCACAACAACCGTTTAACGACCGACGGTGTGGGTGGTTTATTCGAACGTATTTTCGAAGCCAGCCCACTTATTTCTCCCTACAATGCCGATGGTTCTTACCAACGTAATGTGAGCTCGCCGGGTATGGTGGCCTACATTAACCCACTGGCGCAGTTTAATTTAACCAATGATGATTACAAAACCACGCGTATACTTGGAAACGGTTACATTAATTACGAGGTTATAAAAGACCTGCTGTTAAAAGTAAACGTAGGAGTTGATAAAGGCGGCGAAACACGTAATTATTTCCAGTCGGGCGTTGTAAGTTCTACAGTTAACAACCCAACCGGTACCAGCAGCTCTATCGACAATGGTTCGTATACAGCCGAGGGATACCTAAACTATAAGAAAACTTTCCACCATGATCATAACCTCGAAATCTTAGGTGGTTACTCTGCCCAGAAATATTCATCAACCTCTAATACCCTAACCGGTTTAGGCTTCCCAAATGATGATATTCCATACCTTACTGCAGCTACCAGCGTAACCGGTAACAGTAGTTACACGGCTTATTCATTATTATCGGTTATTGGTCGTATCAACTACAACTATAAAGGTAAATACCTGTTACAAGGCGCTTTCCGTAATGATGGTTCTTCGCGCTTTGGCGCAAACTCAAGGTATGGTAATTTCCCTTCGGTATCCGCGGGTTGGGTAGTAAGCGATGAAAAATTTATGGAGCGTTTTAAAGACGTTGATCTGTTTAAGATCCGCGCCAGCTATGGGGTAACGGGTAATAACTTCTTCTCGAGCAATTATGTAGCGCAATCTACCACCTCAAATTACTATTACAATTATAACAACACCATAACCCAGGGCACAACCTTAAGTAATTTAGGAAACCCTAATTTACAATGGGAACGGAGTTTACAGCTTGATTTAGGTTTCGACCTGAGCCTGTTGAAAAACCGCATCAGTTTGACCTATGATTATTACCACAAAATTTCTGATCACCTGATCCAGGCACGTCCGCTGCCAACTTCATCGGGCTATACCACTGTTTATGATAACGTGGGTAAACTTGCTTTCTGGGGTAATGAGATCACCATCAACACGGTTAACATTAACAACCGCGATTTTAAATGGAATAGCTCCTTCAATATCTCGTTCGATCGTAACATTATCAAAAGTTTGGTATCACCCGGTTATATCCGTAGAAACAATACGGTATCGTCCGATTATTTCCGTCAGCAGGTTGGCCACCATTTAGGTGAGTTTTACGGCTTTGTTTATGAAGGCTTATATAAAGATGCAGCCGATCTGGCCAGTTCTGCAAAATACCAGGCTACCGCTACTTCGCCAAAAGGTACATCAGACATAGGTACAATTAAGGTTAAAGATATTAATGGCGACGGTGTAATTGACGATGTGAACGACCGTACCTTTATTGGAGACCCTACACCTACCTTTACAGGCGGTTTCACCAACCACTTTAGCTATAAAAGGTTCGACCTGAATATCCACACCTCATTTTCTGTAGGTGGCCAGATCCTGAATGCGGCTAAATGGGCTTACCAAACCAATATGGATGGTTCGCGCGTACCGTTGGCTGCTGCGCTTGATCACTGGCGTTCTGTTGATAATCCGGGCTCGGGCATTTATCCGCGTACCGAAACAGGTACTACAGCAATTGGCCGCGAGGTAAATAGTCAATGGATCGAGAATGGCTCCTACTTCGCCATCAAAAATATCTCGCTGGGATACACGCTGCCGTTTAAAAATAATTTCGCCTTTAAATCGCTTCGCGTTTACGGCTCGGTGCAGCAG
>CAHJXH010000160.1 GCA_903644075.1 Sphingobacteriaceae bacterium
TGCCGCTGGCCCGCCGTAATGCACAATATAATCCGGGAGTTTTTCTTCGCCATCATCTTCACCATCAGCAGAAATCCACGGACGTGAAGGGTCAAGTTTACGGCAAATATCTGCCCAAATACTATAATACTTAACCAGGGTATCTTTAACCCCCGGCGGGTTATGCATTACATTGGTTACAACCGGCATTACCTCGTTAGATACGCTCCAGCCAAAAACACTGGGATGGTTTCTATCCCTGGTAACCAATTCTGAAACATGGTTTTTAGTATCTGCCCAATAATGCGAATCATCCATTTTAGGGCCGCCATCGCTGGCCCAAATGGCGGTTTCATCGAGTACTAAGATGCCCATTTCATCAGCAACATCGAGGTAAAAGGAAGGATATGGTTGCGCATGTAACCTAACCGCATTTAAATTGGCATTGCGCATGGCTGTAAACCAGGCCACAGCATAACGCCGGGTCATTTGCGGGATACCCATAAAATGCCAGGAATCACCTTTCATTACAATTGGCTTTCCATTCAGCAAAACTTTGCTGCCCTCAAATGTAATTTCGCGCCAGCCAAAGCGTGTGTACTTTTGGTCGATGGTTTTCCCGTTGATATTGGTTTTTACAACAAGGCCGTATAAATTGGGATCATCCGGTGACCAGGTTTTAAGCCTGCCCTTAACCTCTGCCGACAATATTATTTTATTTTCGCCCGGATGCAGTTTAACTTTCACAACAGGAATAGTAAGTGAAGCATCAGTAGCTAAAACTGTATTTGGCGTTGCATCCCCATCAATAGAACGACTTTTTCTGCCGATGCATTGAAACACATCCCCACTAATAACAGCATTTACAGATTGATTACTTTGGTTAAAAATGGTTGCTTCAACAGCCAGTTTATCTTCGCGCAGCTTAGGCTGAATATAAACATTTCCTACATTCACCTGCGGTAATGCTTCGAGATAAACATCCTGCCATATACCGGCAATGTGCTGCCCCCAGAAAGAACCCGCCTGATAAGTTCTTCGGCCATATTCTCCCCGCTTATCAAAAAGTGAAGCCTTACGGATCCCAACAGCTATTTCATTTTGCGCACTGGGACGGATAAGGTTGGTAACGTCAAGCTCAAAAGGTAAAAAGATACCGAAGTGATGACCTGCTGTTTTTCCGTTAATCAAAATTTCCGAGTCACCGGCAACGGCTTCAAAATGCAGTATAATTCGCTTTCCAGTCCAGTTTTGGGGCACAGTGAAATTACGTTTCAACCAACCCATCTTTATAGTTTCCCATGCTTTAGGATAGCCTGGATAAGTACGAAAATCGCCACCCTCACCATGATTATCGGCAAAGCTATTCACGTTCCATGGTGATGGTATGCGAATAGGTGTTTTATCCCAATCGTTATTCTTGCTTGATGGCAATTCCGGTGTAGGATCAATGCCTTCTTTAAAACCGGCAGGTAATTCAATAGGCTGAAATTGCCATGAACCGTTAAGGCACAGATCGCTCCGGTAAGGTTTCTCAACTGGCTTTATCAAACTTTCTGATGGTGCAAATACGCCGGGATATTCCTGATGTTGAGCGTATAAAAACGTGGGTAGCAGGGCCACCATTAATCCTAAAAACAATCTTTTATTCATAGCTGATGATTAATTGTTTTTGAGATAAGCCGGAATTTGGTTTGTATTTTTCTTGTTGCCGCGGAGAATATCACTCGTACCCTCTGCAAGGCGCAAGTACCAATCTGAAGGTAAAGCCATCCCGTCCTGATCTGCTGAGATAAATGTTCCATGCACAGGCTTTTGAGCGGCAGTCGGTGCCAGTTTATACATCGCGGTCCCTTCGTCAACCTCATCATACATGGCAATGTAAACCATGTTTACCCCGGCACTTAAAACGTTGTATGACTGGTGCCAGTAAAACGCGCCGCCATTACGCGGAATCTGGTTAAACGGTGATTTGCCATGCCTTAAATTATACCACGAGAAACCCGGAAAAATAACGGGTAGGTAATCGATCTTTTTCTGATCGCAATACGCTTTATCGGGCACAATATCATTGTTTTTAAAACGATCGGTACTTCCCTCGTCATGATACCTGCCCACAGCCCAGGGACTTAAAACATCCAGCTTATCATAAACTGCTTTCCACTCACTGGTATGGGTTAACCAGTTATCATTTACGCCGCCCATAATAGTTGCCTGGTACTTTTTCGGCGCTGTGGAATGGAACCAATTCAATAATGAATCCGTTTGTGCGACGGTTGCAAATTTGGTATGGTCGAAACCAATCCCCCAAATAGCCAGTAGTGGCCGACCTTTATGGTGCAGATAGCTTTTACTTTTGGTAACTTCTAAGGAGTCGACCAGCTGCTGCCAGTCATTCATCAATTCACTCTTCCAGTTTGGGCCAGCGCCCGATATATCATACATAATACAAAACACACGCTGATACTTTTCACTGGCTTTTTTAACATTCAACACAACCTGGTTAAAGTGTTTGCGCCCTCCTGACTGGCGCACGTCAGTTACAAAACGTTGCTCGAACACACCATCAAGGTTATGCTCTTTCATCCATTTAAAATGAACATCCACCGTACCATATTTATAGGCCGAATAAAGTGTGGCTTTTGAACCATCGGGATAAGTCATATTGGTAGGTTCGGTTACACCTTTAGGATACTCGCGCATATCTGGCCATACGTCAAAATTAGCATTGGCCGAATCGGGTGAGCTGCGGCCAAACCAGTGCCGCCATACGTGGTTCCCAGATCCATCATTAGGCGTAGCCTGCCAGCCCTGGTAACCAAACATTACCTTTTTATCCAGGGTAGAAGGATCTGGCGTATAATGGGCTATCTGCCTGATAACGCGCCTGCTTGCAGGCTCAGTAATCATTTCACGACTAATAAAAGCAATTGCCGATGCTACTATTATCGAAGTAATTAAACTGTTTTTCATAGGTTTATATTTTAAATGGTGTTATTGAGCAAGCCCTGTCAGCATGTTAACTAATAATTTGCCGGCTACGGGATCTGTAACCGTTTTATCTAAGCGCATTTGCGAAAGGATAACATTACCAATTTTCACTATCGGAAATCCTTTAATCTTATCTAACCGGGTCATCCTTTCATTCACATCACCAGGCAAGTAACCATGCACCTTAGTAAAAGATGCCAGCTGAACTACACTTTCATTCCTGTTAATGCGGAATGCTCCTGCCATTACCGATGGCATTTCGCGTTGATTATTATTGAAATTGCGGATATCCAAAGGTTCCAAACCGTTATAAATAGGCGATTCTGGTATTTCCATATTGGCTACCTCGCCATCTTCCTTTACGATACTCCGTATATATTCTGGATATAGCGTATGCACAAAATTGCCACAGCCCGAAACCAATACATGTTTGCCAGATGCCAATAAGGCTTTGATCTGTGTGATTTCAGTAGTATTGGTATTAACAGAATCCAAGCCTGAAAGAATATATACATCAGCCTTTTGTTGAAGATCGGTAACAGTGGTAGCCGAAGTGTATTTCACACCTAAAAAGTTGAGTGCCTCGTTGAGGCCTTTATTTTTATCAAGCACCAGGATCTTTTTATTATTAAGTCCGGTAGCATTTAGACCGGCCTTATTCATCAGCAACAGATCATAGCTGTTTTCCGAAACTGTTTTACCACCTTCAGTCAGCTTTAACAATAACTTACCATCGACACGTTTTTGCGGTAAATTGGCAGGAATAGTAATTTGAGGATCAATCCATTTACGTCCGTAATGTTCTACCGCCGGTATTTGTAATTCACCAGTGGCTATTTGGCGATTATCATTATCTAACAGTTCCCATTTCAGGGTCGAAGGGCCGACTGCTGTACCATCTTCTTTATCGTTCACAATACAGATCTGCGTTGGCAATTTAGCACCAGCATAAAAGTGTCTGCCCCAAAACTCGGCTGTAACCAGCACCGGCTGCAGGGCCTTCTTCATTTCATAGTAAACAGGCCATGGCTTAATTTCATTCACCATATCCACATTGGCAAACCAGGTTAAGGTAGAGAAATGCAATATCCCGGCCGAGCGATCATCGCTGCGACGAAGCGCTTCGCCCAACTCTTTGGTAATAAATGCCTGTGTGGTTAAATAATATTTAGGGTCGTTATACTCATAAGCAAACTTGCCCACCAGCGAAGCCGGGTTTTGATGCACATAAGTATAATACCGTGTTGGGTGACCAGTCTCGTCGGTATATCCGGTCGACATTTCCTGCGATATCAGTGGCCTGCCATCGTTCTTATTATTCTTTTGCCACTCGCCTTTAAAGAAATTGAAGATCGAGTAATCATACCAGTTATAATAAGCATGCGGGTCGTCTATGTCGCCATCGTCAATATCTTTATAAAAATCGGCACCAAATCTTTTAGTGTTACGGCGATAATTGGAGTCAAAAACAATGGGACGGCTTGGATCAATTGTCCGCATGGTTTTTACAACATCAGAGATGGTTTTCATTTTAATCTTCGCCCTTTCATCATCCGGGTCGTTGTCATAAAACTTCATCTCGTTGTTCATTGTCCAAATTAATAAGGACGGATGGTTGCGATATTTTTTGATGAGATCGTAAAACTCGTTTTTCCACAAATTCACCAACTCTGGCGATGGCATACTGCTTTCTAAAAACAACCATGGCCAGGTACCTTCGTAGCTTACTCCAATCCCATCCTCGTCTGATGCATTCATCCATATTTCGTTATAAGGAACAGTGTGTGTACGGGTAACCATGATATTGCCCTGCCGCATTAGTTGGTTAAATTTATGAGCCATTGCGCTATCGTTAGGCACCAGCGGCATTGCGGTTTGATTGCCACCACGCAACCAGTAGCGCTTGCCGTTGAGATAGAAATAGTCGCCATCTACCTTAAAAGTGCGGAAACCGGAGCGGATGATCTTTTCATCAATCGCTTTACCATCTGCACCGGCTAAATCGAACTTAAAATCATAAAGGTTAGAATAGTCCGGCGACCAAAGCCTTGGTTTCAGGCCGTCGATATGATAGGTAAACGTTTTAGTTTCGCCTGGTTTTAAAGTCAACTGTTTTAAAGTTGTAGCGTTATATAAATCATCCTTAAACTTCACTCCCTTAACACCTGTTGAAATTGAAAACGATGTGGTTGAAGCTTCATTATTTTTAACCGTAACATTGAATTCTGCACCAGTAAGTGTAGGTTTAATAAACACATCATCTATCCTTACAGGGTTGGTAATAGTTAAAGTAACCGGCTGCCATATCCCGGCTGGGTCATCCTGGAAGAAACCGTGAGCCAAATCTTTCACCATTTTTTGGGTTACTTCAACGGTTACAGCAACGCCGGCAATTTTATTGGCATCCTTAATATCCTTCACATAATCGCGGACAACTTTCACGGCGATAAGATTTTTGCCGGGCTTCAGCAAATTGGTTACATCCAACTTAAATTCACCGAACATGCCAACGTGGCTGCCTGCTTTTTTGCCGTTCACCCACACTTCTGCCACTTTTGATACGGCGTCGAAAGTCAACTGCAGGTTTTTTCCTTTTACATTATCAGGTAAATCAAGCCATTGGCGATACCATCCAACGGCAGTCTTTTTATAATCGAAAGTATAAGCCTCGCATCTGTCGAGATCCTTCTGATAGTAATTATCAGCCACACCCTTGCTTGCGGTATTGTATGCTTCACCATGTTGCCATACTCGCAAGGGGTTCCAAAAGTTGGGGACAGTCATCACGTGCCAATCCTTATCACTATGGGTTGGCGATGCTGCGTCCGTTTCATCACTTACTTCGTAACCCGGCGCAAACAGCCAACGACCGTTAAGTGAAATATCGCTACGACCATCGTTAATCTGCTTAACTTCTATGGCTTTATACTCAGCACGCTGTTGTTTGCGTAAGACAACTTTATCAACAGCCACAGGTGCCCATTCTTTAACCGGCTGCCGCAACATTTCATTTTTATTGATTGATGTAATGCTGAGCTCTTTAAACTCGTTGGCTATCCAACTACCACCTAAAGTAACTTTACCAGATGGGGCAAGGTGGCTTAGTTTATCAACCACATCTATACGCGGCAATTTTTCATTATTCAGATAAACACGGATACGGTTACCTGCTACCTGAATTTTAAAATCGTACCATTTGCCCGGTTCGGGATGAAAATCCAACTCGCGCAAAGCCAAAAAGTCATCCGCTCCCATATAGCCCAGTCGGGCCAGGTACAGAAATTTTTCGTTACCACCTTTCAGCATCAGAATATAGCGGTCGTCTCGATTGACAGCACGGAAGCTGGCGCAAAGTTGTACCTGTTTAGCAGTATCGGGCACGCGGCCTTTAAATTTAATCTCGTAATCGGCCCAATTATTTTCACCGAAACACAGGTAAGCATCGCGGGTAGTTAGTGTATTATTCTTAACCTCGGTTATGCCACGGCCAATTTTATCATACTTAGTATTCGGGCTAGTAAATTTCTCTTCGAAATGGATATTCTCCTGCGCGAAAAGCCTGCATGTGGTTAAAGTTAAAAGTAATGTAGTTAGTAGCGTACTAAAGTTTCTTCTCATTTGGTGGCTGTATAATTAGTTACCGCAATTACTTTTAATCGTTTAATAAAAGGTTAACAAAGCCTTAATAGCTGTTGTATATCATTTTTATTACACGTAAAACGGGCAATTAATGGAGTTTCGGCACCAATTAGTTTGTTATTAATGGTCTGTTAACCAAAGTCGCTTTCTTAGCATCATTCAAACCTTCCTAAATATTAATGATGTTAAAAAAACTATTACTGGCCACCCTGCTCTATGGAATGACTATTCCTGTTTATGCGCAAAGTTTTAATCGGACAAATACGGGGTTCACTGTTAAAACCTCCTCAGGCCTGATTGAATTGCAATTCTTTTCACCATCTATTGTTCATGTATTGAAATATCCATTAAAGAAGATAGAAGAGCCAAAAAGCCTCAGCGTTATCGCCAAGCCTGCCAGTATTCCCTTCTCGATAAAACAGGCTGGCCAGCAATTACTAATAACAACTAAGACGTTAAAAATAGACCTCGATGTAAAAAATGGCCAACTTAGCTACCATACCTTAACCGACAAATTATTGATGGCCGAACAACCTAACGGCAGTCACCTATTAAATAGTGAAGGTGTAATGCAAGAGTTTAAACTGCCGGCCAAAGATGCCATATACGGTTTAGGACAACACCAGGAAGGCGTGATGAATTTTCGCAACCACTCGATAACACTTCGGCAGCAAAACATGGAAATTGCGGTGCCTGTTTTAGTTTCTTCGGGCGGATATGGCATATTCTGGGATAATGCTTCAAGTACAAAATTTCAGGATCAACAAGGTATAACTTCTTTCGAATCTGCCGCAGGCGATGCCATCAATTATTATTTTATTAATGGTTACAATGCCGATGGTGTTATTGCCGGACTAAGAACCCTTACCGGTAATGCACCGATGTTCCCCAAATGGGTATTTGGTTTTTGGCAAAGTCGCGAGCGCTATATCAGTCAGCAGGAGTTGGTTGGCGTGGTTAAAAAGTATCGCGAGTTGCATGTGCCACTAGATGGCATTGTGCAGGATTGGCAATACTGGGGCAAAGGTGATAGTGTATGGAATGCGGTCGACTTTGGAAACCCACTTTATCCCAATCCTAAAGCAATGGCGGATAGCGTACATCAGCTTCACGCCCACATGATTATATCTGTATGGCCAAACTTCGGCCCGCAAACCAATATTTATAAAGAGTTGAAGAGCAAAGGAATGTTGTTTGATTTTAAAACCTGGCCCCAAGACCCAAAGGTTAAAGTTTATGACGCATTTAATCCCAATGCTCGTGATATATACTGGAAATATATCAACAAAAATCTGCTATCTAAAGGTATAGATGGCTGGTGGCTGGATGCAACTGAACCCGAGCAAGGCAACCCTACGCAAAGCGATAGCGCACAAACCTATTTAGGAAAGTTTAAGACTTTACGAAACGCTTACCCATTAGCTACTACCGGCGGTGTACACGAACATCAACGACAAGCCAATCCGAATAAACGGGTATTTATTTTAACACGATCTGCATACGCAGGCCAACAGCGTTATGGCACCATGACCTGGTCGGGCGATGTACAAGGTACCTGGGATGTTTTGCGGAAGCAAATTTCGGGCGGCTTAAATCTTTCCCTGTCGGGCATTCCTTATTGGAATACTGATATCGGCGGCTTTTATTCGGGAACAAAATATCCAAAGGGCATTGCTGATCCTGCTTTTCAGGAATTGTATACCCGATGGTTCGAGTTTGCTGTATTTACACCGATGTTCCGTTCGCATGGCACCAATACGCCCCGCGAGATTTACCAGTTTGGCAAAAAAGGCGATTGGGCTTACGATGCGCAGGAGAAATTCATCAATTTAAGATACCGCCTGCAACCTTACATTTATTCATCTGCATGGCAGGTTACAGCACATTCATCAACTATGATGCGGGCATTAGCTATGGATTTTTCAACGGATACCGCAGTTTTAAATATTAACAATCAGTACATGTTCGGCAAAGCGATACTGGTGGCTCCGGTTACCGATTCTCTATATGTCAATCGGGCTGGCGGAAAAACAGCTGTTGATTTAAATACTGTTAAGACTAAAAATGTATATCTACCTAAGGGTTCGGAATGGATTGATTTCTGGACCGGAGAATTATACAAAGGCGGTCATAAAATAAAAGTTGAAGTTCCTATCGATCAAATCCCTCTGTTTGTTAAATCTGGTTCTATCATTCCTTTCGGTCCGCTCCAGGAATATACCGGGCAACATCCCGATGATAAATTGATGGTCAGAATTTATCCGGGCGCTAACGGCCAATTTACATTGTATGAAGATGAGAACGACGGGTACAATTATGAGCACGGCATTTACAGCCTGATTGATTTTAAATGGAATGATAAAACGCATACCCTTACCATAGCCAACAGGCAGGGCTCATTTCCCGGCATGTTAAAAACCAGGACATTTAATATATCGCTTGTTGTACCGGGCAAATCAACGGATATTAATACCCCATCATCAACATATAGCTTTAAATATAATGGCAGGCAAATAATTAAAGTGATTAAATAAATCAGTAATAGTTAAAAATAAAATAGCTGCATAGTGCTCATATACATGGCATTATGCAGCTATTACTGTATATAAGGCCTATTAAATATTAAAAAAGTTCATTAATACATCTAATTAATATGCGATTAGCTATTTATTAGTTAATTATTAGTGCCTTGGCGGTTACTTAGTTGCTGTAATTAACCAATTAATCAAAACCTAATAACCAAGTATGATGAAAGATTTATTTAATCCTTCGCGAGGTAAAATTATGCAGCGCCATAATTTTTACCGGCATTGTTTTATTGTTAATGCGCTCAACCTAAGTCGGCAGGCCAGCCCTGCAAAAACCAGTTATTCCAATAACTAAAAATTAACCAATTAGTAAAGCGGCCCCCAGGCAACCTTTTGTTTCAAACACATAGTACGACATATTGATATAGAATTATACTAACCAATTTTATTTAGCCTCCAGACATCCTGATTGATGCATCTGTATCCTTACGATGTTAAACGGCGCTATGCACCCATAGCGGCCGAACGGGCTTACTATATCAATTTAAAAGTTAATCGCACATGTAAATGCAACAAGGAATGATGCCTGCTCCGCAAGTTATTAAACCTTAAAACATGAAAAAAGAACTCCGAAAAGTATTGGATAAATACTTAAAAAGCAAAGAGCTAAGCAGGAAAACCTGGTTATTTCTCTTAACACTGCTGCTTACCAATGTTTGCATGGCCGGCAGCATGGCACATTCAACATTGCTGCCTCCTGTTACCGTTACTGGCCTTATTAAAGACGAAAGCGGTATTACACTTCCCGGCGTAAGCATTAAGGTTAAAGGCACCACGTTTGGTACTGTAACTGATGCACAGGGAAAATTTACTATTAACACACCCGAGGCTGGTTCTATACTCCAGATATCATTTGTGGGATATGTTAGCCAGGAAGTGCAGATAGGCAACAATAATAAAGGCCTGCAAATAACACTTAAGGCCGATAATAAAAGCCTTAACGAGGTAATTGTGGTAGGTTATGGTACCCAGCGTAAAACAACGCTTACCGGTTCTGTATCCACCATAAAGGGCGATGACCTGGTTGAGACCAAAAACGAGAACGTAGTTAATATGTTAACCGGTAAAGTACCGGGGATGCGCATCCAGCAGTTAAGCAGTGAACCAGGTGCCTTTAATACCAATTTCGATATCCGCGGGTTTGGCAGCACACCGCTGGTGGTTATCGATGGTATTCCGCGCAGCGCAGATGATCTATCCCGGATGGATCCTAACGAGATCGATAATATTTCGGTAATGAAAGATGCATCAGCAGCGATTTATGGTGTACGTTCGGCCAATGGTGTAATTTTAGTTACTACTAAAAAAGGAACAAACCAAAACGGCAAGTTCAATATCAACTATTCGATAAATGCCGGCTGGCAACAATTTTTGAACCTGCCAAAAGGTGTGGATGCACTCGAATACATGTCGCTTAAAAACGAGGCGCAGAAAAGAGATTTCGGCCAGAATTTTTATCAGCAAACAGCTCCCGCATTTTCAGCTGCAGATATGGCGCCTTACCAAAATGGCACCCTGCAATCATCAGACTGGATAGATGCTGTGATGAAACAGAACGTGCCGCAAGTACAGCATAATCTTAACATTAACGGTGGTAGCGATAAGGTAAATTACTTTTTCGACCTGGGTTACCTGAAACAAGATGGTGTATTTAAAAGCGGGGATATGAATTACGACCGCTGGAATTTCCGTTCGAACGTAAACGTAAAACTGACCAACCGTTTGCGTGCCGAAATATTAACATCCGGTTATGCCGACACCAAAAACCAACCTGCTGCCGACGTATGGACCATGTTTAAATACGCATGGAACCAGTTACCTACCGACCAGATCTACGCAAACAATAACCCGGCTTACCCGCACGTAGAGCCTGATAATGCCAACCCGGTAACCATGACTACATCGAGTTATAATGGTTATAAAATTAAGAAGATCAAGAACTTCCAGGGCCAGGCCAGTTTAACGTATGATATTCCGGGTATACAGGGTTTATCGGCAAAGGGTATGTATAACTACGGTTATAGCCCAACCGACCAAAACAATGTTAACCAGGCATTCAACCTTTACCAATATGATCCGCAGAATAAAACATATCTGCCTACGCTGGTAAGCTCGCCTTCATATGTTTACAGGGGTTATAATACCAATACATCAACCCTGATGCAGTTCTCGTTAAATTATGCCCATAAGTTTGGGAACCATAATATTACCGGCTTAGTGCTGTATGAAGAAGCCGATACCCAAAACGATAACTTCAATGCCCAACGCGAATTTTCATTAGGCTTGCCTTACCTGTTTGCAGGTAA
>CAHJXH010000161.1 GCA_903644075.1 Sphingobacteriaceae bacterium
CTTCGGAAATTATGGCAATATAGATAGCTGGTGGCATGTAAAGCAGATCAGTTTATTTTACTGGGGAATTATCTCGGCCGCCGTTGCAGCCGGGTTTTTATTATACGGGTTAAAGGTAAAAGATGTAATAGCCCGAGAGTTCGGTATAACGTTTCTGTTGATATTCATCTACACCAAATACTTCGAATACTTTTGGGAACATACCAATAAAACGCTGTTCTTCGCCATACTGGCAGGCTCTTTCTGGTTGATAGGCCGCAAGGCGGAAAAGATCTGGAACCTGAAAAGCAAAGAAGTATCTATCGATTAAAATTTGTGCTTAAAGCCCAGCAGGTAAACCTGTTTTACAATATGATAGCCTGCGAAGGCAAAGAATAAAACGGCTATACTCACATTAATAACCTTAGTGCTCAGGGCAAATTTTTCCTGAATAAACTTCGCAAACTTGGCATAAATGAACAGGCATAAAAATGCACCTGCTGCCGAACCTAGGCTAAAAATAAACAAACCTAATTTGCCATCAACAATCCATTCGTGGGTAATTACATAGGTGCCAGCTATTAGCCAGAAAGGTATTTGCATAGGGTTAAGGAAACCCAGCAGGATGCCATATTTAATGCTTTCTTTATCCGAATAAGTAGTTTTAGCCGGTTGGTTGCGGTGAATCCAGGTAATGGTACCCATTATGCCGAAAAGCACGATCATCACAAAATCGATAATGGTATCGAGGTGCATTTGCTGGTGCAGCCAATCTGCAGCATGCATAATAAAATAGGTAAAGAAGAATTCGACGCACGAAAATGCCGTTATAAACTGCAATGCCTGCTTAATGCCACGGTTAATGGTAAGCTGTACCAGCGTAAGGTTAATGTTGCCCGGAGGGATGTAACCGATAAAATTTGCTATCAGTCCGATAAAGAAGGTTAGAAAAATCATTCGGTCAAAGTTATAACAGGTTTTTAAACTTTATGTAAACAATATTTTATATCAATTGATTTTGCACTTTCTTTGCAAACTTGTTTATATACAATGGCTGATCAAAGAATTATATCCCTACTACCCGCTGCAACAGAAATTGTTTGCGCACTTGGCCTGCAGCAAAATTTGGTAGGTCGCTCGCACGAATGTGATTTCCCCGAAAGTGTGCAGCAACTCCCGGTTTGCTCGGATGCCAACATGGAGCATAATTTAACCAGCCTGGAAATTGATAAACGGGTAAAAGAAATTTTAAGCGATGCTTTATCGGTATATACCGTTAATCGCGAAAAGATTAAAGAACTACA
Organism: Sphingobacteriaceae bacterium; assembly: GCA_903644075.1. Lineage (GTDB taxonomy): Bacteria > Bacteroidota > Bacteroidia > Sphingobacteriales > Sphingobacteriaceae > Mucilaginibacter. Next base: position 1,284 of record CAHJXH010000161.1, read on the forward strand.
GCCCGATGTGGTAATTACCCAGGCACAGTGCGAAGTTTGCGCCGTTTCATTAACTGAAGTGGAGCGGGCTTTAGAAAACTATCTCGATAAGCCTGCCCAGATCATCTCCCTGGAGCCACAAAAACTAAACGATATTTTTACTGATATAGAAAATGTAGCCACTGCTTTAGGCGTTGCTGAAAGAGGGGCTATTGTTGTTGAAGAATTGCAGGAGCGCTTAGATATCATCAAGCACAAACTGAAGTTTGCCGAGAACAAGCCTACGGTTGCATGTATCGAGTGGCTGGAGCCGATGATGATTTCTGGTAATTGGATACCGGAACTGGTAGATATTGCCGGAGGAGCCGCTATATTGGCCGAGGCAGGTAAGCATTCGCCGTATGTGGAGTGGGTGGATATTAGATTGGCTGATCCTGATATTATTGTACTGATGCCTTGCGGGTTTCCGATCGAGCGCACCATGAAAGAAGTAAGCATCCTCTTTGAACAACCTGGTTTTGCCGAATTAAAAGCAGTAAAAAATAACCGCATCTACATAGCCGATGGCAACCAATACTTCAACCGCCCCGGGCCACGAATTGTAGATTCGATCGAGATCCTTGCCGAGATCATCAACCCTAAGCAATTTATTTTTGGGTATGAGGGTAACGGTTGGATCAAGTTTGATATGCAGTAGGTTTAGTTGCGAGTTTTAAGTTGTGAAGTTTTGAGTTAATTCGATATAGCATAGGGTGTTCCGTTTTTTGAAAGCGGAACACTTTGGAACACCCGGAACACTTTGGCGAAAACCTTAAAATCTTTGTCTTGGTGTCATAAAGGCCATTTTCGGTCCCAAATTGAAAAATGACTTAAAAGTCCGGAACACCCTGTTTTTGTTATACGTGGGACGTTTTACGTTGGACGTTCTCCTTTTCACCTGCATATTTTTACGTACAACGTAAAACGTATAACGTCCAACCTTTTCATTTACAACGTATAACTCCTCTTAAAGTACCAGATTCACCCCTGCATAATAATTCCGTAACGGCGCTGCATTGTAGTAACGATTACCAACCGCATTTAAATCATTACCAAGGCTGTATTTCTGGTTTAGGATATTATCAGCACCTGCATAAATTTCTAACTTAGTTTTGGCCGAGACCAACCACGTCCATGAGGCTTTGGCTTGCATCAGGTTGTAGTGGCCTGCATATACGGTGTTGCCATCATTAAGCGGCAAGCGTGAGGTGTAGTTGTGCTGGATAAATAAGTTGAAACGCTGAGGCAATAGCACCTGCAGACTGGTTACACTAACTTGCGCCGGTACACCTGTTAACTTATTGCCGCTGTAGTCCGCGCCGGCAGTAACGTAATCACTGAAAGTAAATTTGCTTAGTGTAAGCGCCTCGTTTAGTTGTAAGCCTCTGATAAAGTTTGTTGCGTTTTGCTTGATGACCCATGCAGAACCCAATAGTTCCAGTCCCGGTTGTTTGGTGCCTCCTGCGTTGATGTAGTATTCGGTTTCATCGGGATGTAGCTCACGTATAATGGCGTTGCGCAGGTGATAATAAAACACAGATGCATCTAACGAAAATCGATCATAATTATCGCGGATGCGGAAACCGGTTTCATAGTTAATACCATCCTGGGCGTTTAATGCGGTGTTAATCACATTATCGGTTGGCCTAACTTCTGCTGTGGTTGGCGTTGAATATCCACGACTAACTGATGCCCGCCAGGTAAAATTATTAGTGATCTGATAAGAGAGGGCGAACCTCGGCATCCATTCCGGCGTAAAATTGCGATCGGTAAAACCGGTTTGGTGCAGCGGATAATTGTTTTTAAAGCTGTAGCTATAATAATTGATGCTCACGGCGGCTTCGGCATGCAGGCGTTTAAATAAATCGGCCACATAACGTGCAAAGAAGAAATGCTGATTGGTATTAATGCGATCTGCCGTTTGGGTAGTGTCTTTTACGCCTTTGTTATTGCCGTAATTATTAATATCAGCGTTGGTTTGCTGCCATTCTAAACCCAGGTTTAGTTTCCAGTCGTAATTGGGTTTGGGTGTACCACTGAATTCAAAATAGCTGCGCAGGCCAAAAGTGTTTTCGTTACGCTGCTCGTAATTGGTAATAAAAGGGTTAGCGAAATCAACATGATTACCATAAATCGAAGTTACATTGCGTAAATGGTCGGTAATGCGTGCATCGTTAACCAATCCGCCCAGTAGCATTTTGGTGGTAATACCAATATTAGCCCCAATTGCCCCCGGTAGGGTTGCCGTTGCAGGCCGTGATGCCTGCGGGTTGGCATTAAACTGGGTTAAGGTTAAACCGCCCGGTGTCTGATAATTTAAGTCACTGTAAAATGCTACGGCTCTTAACTCATTATGTGCTGAATATTTCCACTGATCTGTAGCCTGAATATAATGGCGGTCCATATAACTATGGTCACGGTAGCCATCGTAAGTTTGATAAGCCTGGCTCAGGGTAAAACGGTTGACATTGTTGCCCTCGTCAACCGCCACATGCTCGTGAAACAAGCCGTATGAGCCCCCGTTGAGGCCAACCTCAACATGGTTGCTATCAGCATAACGGTTAATTGGGTTAATAATAACAACGCCGCCCGAGTTAGCGCCGAACAGACTGCCATCGGGACCTTTCAACACCTCAATGTTTTTAACAATATTAAAATCGAGCGCGTTGAGGTAAGTATTACCGCCGGCATCAGTCAGCGGAATTTCGTCAAAATAAACCTTCACATCCCGCACCCCAAAAGGCGAGCGCAGCAAACTACCACGGATAGATAACCGGTAACTCCCCGGCGTGCGTTCTTCCATCCGTACTCCCGGCACGGTATTCATGGTGCTTACTAAAGAGTTATCGGCTTGTAGTTTCAGTTGTTCAGGTGTAACTACCGCTACTGAAGCAGGTACGCTTATTGCATTTTGCGGCGATAAATAGCCACGCACCACAACAGGTTGCAGTATGTGTGTACTATCTGGTTTGGCTTTTGGCGGTTTATTCTGAGCATTAAGAGTTGAAGCGCAAATACTAAATATAGATAGCGTGAAGTAAAATTTATTCATAGGTGTAAACAAAAATAGCCCTTTATTTTAAAGAGTAAGAGGGTATTTTGTGTTGACACAATTGTTTTACAGACAGCGGGAGTTTTATACCACTTGTCATTCTGAGTTATAAAATCCGGGCCTCTAAGGGTTCAATGACATGTTTGAAAATCAGCCACTTAATAAACATGTCATGGGTAGGAACGAAGAATCTTCTTTACCCTGTATTTCGGGCTTGATTATCGAAGAAGATTCTTCACTCCGTTCAGAATGACAGGTGGTATAAAATTTAGAGGGCTTATTAAAATAAAGAAGAAAGCATACCAGCATCCCATATAATGCATATGGTATAATCTTCTTCGATCTGCAAGGCCTCCATGCCTGTAGAAGAAGATTCTTCACTGCGTTCTGAATGACAAAATGTAGTTTAATAGCAATGCGATGCACTATTTCCCAGCACTCACCTTCCAAACCTTATTCCCGGTATCATCAGCTACCAATAATGAACCATCCTTCATCACCGCAATACCAACCGGGCGGCCGTAAACCTCTTTCTTACTTTCATTAGCAATAAAGCCGGTTAAAAAATCCTCGGGTTTGCCGGGTTTGTTATTACTGAATGGTACAAATGCCACTTTATAGCCCACCAGTTTAGAGCTGTTCCATGAGCCATGCATGCCGATAAAGGCACCGTTGATATAGTGTTGTGGAAATGCCTTGCCATCATAAAATTTAAGCCCTAAAGAAGCGGTATGTGCTCCTAATGAGACATCCGGAACTATGGCTTGTTTAATCAAATCTGGTCGCTCACCTTTATGGCGTGGGTCTTCGTGATGGCCCCAGTAAGCGTATGGCCAGCCGTAAAAGCCGCTTTGTTTAACGCTGGTGAGGTAATCGGGAACAAGCTCATCTCCCAGTTCATCGCGTTCGTTTACCGAGGCGTATAATGTACCTGTGCCGGGTTGAAAATCTATTCCGGCCGGGTTACGGAGGCCGGATGCATAAACTTGTTCGCCGGTACCATCCAGGTTAACCACCAATACATTGGCTCGTCTTTTTTCAACGGCCGGGCCCTGCTCGCCAACGTTGGTGCCTGAGCCTACCGAAATGTAGATCTTTGAACTGTCTTTATTAGTGCGGATGTTGCGCGTCCAGTGGTTGTTGTAGCCGCCGGCTGGTAACGAAACAATCATTGTTCCCGGCTCGGTGATCTTTGTTTGGCCAACATTATAAGGGAAGCGTAATAAACCATCGGTATTGGCTACATAAAAATAATGACCGATGATCAGCATGCCAAAGGGTTGGTGCAAGTGGCTTAAGAATACGGTTCTGCTGTCGGGAATGCCATCACCATTGGTGTCTCTAAACAGGGTAATGCGGTTTGCGCTTTTACCCATATTTTGTGATTTATCTTTACCCGAAATTATATTTTCGGCTTTATCTTTAAGTGTTTTTGGTTCGGTATTAGCTTCAGCAACAAAAATATCTCCATTTTGCGCCACATAAATATTACGTGGATTATCCAGCTTGTCGGCAAATAAACTCACCTTGAAGCCCGCAGGCGCTTTCGGTGTTTGGCCCTTTGGCCAACCAATAACCTTACAAAAAGTATAGGCCGATTTAGTTTCGTATGGTGCAGCCAATTTAACATCCTGGTCGCTTGTATTGGCAACGGTATCGGCTTTACTTTGGTCGGGTTTCTTTTGCGAACAGGCGGCGAGCAAGCTTAACGCTATAATGCTGCTTAATGATGTGGCTATGTTTTTCATGGTTATTTATTCTACCTATAGTAGAATAAATTAACCTATCTGCCGGTGGTTTGTTTGATTATGCTACAGAGCTTATCTGTTTAAAAAGCAATAAATTTATCTATTTGCTCATTAGTAAACTTTAATGTATCAGCCATGTGCAGGTTGCCTTCCTCATTAATTTCCTGGCGAATGGTCGGGATATGGATCCGTAACGGATAAACATGCAGGTGCATATAATTACACACGCCAACAAAATGATCAACCCCGCGGATGTTGCCGTATTTGCCTGATGAGATGCCAACCAGTGCCGCTTTTTTCTCGTAAAAACTCTCCGGAAAAGCGCAGGCATCCATAAAAACTTTAAGCACACCGGGGAAACTTCCGTTATACTCGGGGATGATAAATAAAAATTTATCTGTATCGGTAATTAATTGTTGTATAGGTTCAAAGGCCGCACTGCGCTTGCCGTACAGGTCGCTTACAATAATATCGTCGGGCAAATCCATTAATGATAAAATACCTGCCTCAACCCCTTTCTGGGCCAGTAAACGCTGATAATAGTTTGCCAGTTTAAGCGTTGAACTTCCGGGCCGGTTGGTTGATGCAACAATAGTTACCATGTGTGGATTTTGTTTGTAAGTTAACGGAACGGGATTGCCTGCCTAATTGTTTAAATTTGTATCTTTAACCCCGGTTAAAACAGTGCGAAATTATAAATTATTTAATTCTATTCTGTTGATAGCCCGGATGCATTTAATTATAAACTTTGAGTATTAATAATGAGTAAAATAATTGCGTTAGCCAATCAAAAAGGTGGTGTAGGTAAAACCACCTCATCTATTAACCTTGCGGCTAGTTTAGCTGTATTGGAATATAGAACATTACTTGTAGATGCCGATCCGCAGGCCAACTCAACATCCGGTATTGGTTTTGATCCCCGCACTATAAAAAATAGTATCTACGAATGCATTATCAATGATATTGATCCGCATGATGCGATACAAAAAACAGATACCCCTAACCTCGACTTGCTGCCTGCTCACATTGACCTGGTAGGTGCCGAAATTGAGATGATCAATCTCGATGGCCGCGAGTACAAAATGAAAGAGGTATTAGCTAAAATAACTGATGAATATGATTTTATCATCATCGATTGCTCTCCTTCATTAGGTTTAATTACCATTAACGCTTTAACAGCTGCTAACTCGGTAATCATCCCGGTACAGTGCGAGTATTTTGCGTTAGAGGGATTGGGCAAATTGTTAAACACGATCAAGATTGTCCAAAACCGTTTAAATACCAAACTGGATATAGAAGGTATTTTATTAACTATGTACGATGTGCGTTTACGCCTTTCAAACCAGGTGGTTGAAGAGGTGCGTACGCATTTTGAGAACCTGGTTTTTGATACCATCATTCAACGTAACACCCGTTTAAGCGAAGCCCCAAGCTTTGGTGTATCTGTAATTATGCACGATGCAACCTGTAAAGGCGCTATTAATTATTTAAACCTGGCTCGCGAAATCATTAAAAAGAATGGTATTGCCGAAAAAACCAGTTCGGTAACTTCAGAAACTGTATAACAAAACATGAGCGCAGATAAAAAAAGAGCATTAGGAAGAGGATTAAGCGCCCTGCTGGATGATACAGCTGATAATTCGACAGCCACTGCCGTAACAAGCAGGCAACAACCACAACAGCATAATGTAGTTTCTGACAGCGACCTGGCCGGTGCCGGTTCTGTAAATGAAATTAATATTAATGAAATTGAGGTAAACCCGTTTCAGCCCCGTACTGATTTTGAGGCCGAAGCTTTACAAGAGCTTTCGGATTCGATTAAACTACAGGGTTTAATACAGCCTATTACCGTACGCCGTGTTAGTGCACACCATTATCAGTTAATATCGGGCGAGCGCCGCTTGCGTGCCTCTAAACTGGCAGGCTTAAAGCATATCCCGGCCTACGTACGCTCGGCCAACGACCAGCAAATGCTGGAAATGGCGCTGATCGAAAACATACAGCGTGAAAACCTGAATGCCATTGAGGTGGCCTTAAGCTTTCAACGAATGCTGGATGAGTGTAATTTAAAGCAGGAAGAGCTGGGCGAGCGCGTGAGCAAAAACCGTTCTACCGTAACCAATTACCTGCGTTTACTGAGATTGCCGCCTGCTATACAGGCTGCCATCCGCGATGGTCAGGTAACAATGGGCCATGCTAAGGCCCTCATAACAATAAATGACCCTACACGGCAGTTATATATCAACCAGCAAATTATTGAGCAGGGTTTATCTGTACGTAAGGTAGAGGAGATGGTTCGTGCGATGCAAAAAGCGCCTGAGAAAAAGGAGAGCAAACCGGCAGCCGCAGACGGATTATCATTCCAGATGAAAAAAATAGAGGACGATCTGGCCTCGAAATTTAGTACCCGCGTACAGCTTAAAGTTGACCAGAAAGGTAAAGGGGCAATTGAAATCCCTTTCCTATCGGCCGACGACTTGCATCGTATACTCGAAATGCTGGATTGGTAAAATATGCGCAATTGGTTTATTACTCTGGCTTTCGCCGCATGCAGCCTTAATGCACTGGCTCAGAAGCCCGATTTAAGTACTACAAGAAGCTCGAAGGACAGCCTGAACCGCGTTCGCGACTCTATTTCTTCCAAACCGTTTGTGCCCAATGCATCTAATGATAAGATTTATCATCCCGATAGCTTGCACAGCCCGCATAAGGCTTTTATCCGCTCGGCAATTATACCGGGCTGGGGGCAGGTTTATAATCACCGCTATTGGAAAGTGCCTATAATTTATGGTGGTTTTACTTTATTGGGTATTGCCCTGGTTTGGAACCAACAACAATATCATATATTTATAAAAGAGGCTAAATTCCGTCAAAATGGTAGTCCCGGCTATAGCGGCGGGCCTTATCAGAATTATCCTGGAGGGGCTCAGCAGTTTTTTGATGCCGCAGCTGCAGATCAGCGTAACTTCCAGTTATGTATTTTTGGTACTGTAGTCTTATGGGGCATTAATTGTATCGATGCTTATATTGATGCTAAGTTTATCCATTCTTACTCGGTAGATAATAATCTTACCTTTAAAGTTGCGCCAACACTCGTAAACCCTCCGGTTTACGCTTTAAATAATAATGGATATATTCCCGGCTTAAAACTTACTTTAGCGTTTTAATAAAGAACCTAATCAAAATGAAAATTGCATTATCAGGTTATGGCAAAATGGGCAAGATCATCGAGAAAATTGCCCTCGACCGTAAACATGAAGTGGTACTGATCATAGACCACAATAACCTGGACGACATGACCGCCGAAAAACTGAAAGAAGCAGGGGCAGAAGTTGTTATCGAATTTAGTACGCCGCACTCTGTATTAGATAATATCCAGGTTTGTTTTGAAGCCGGCGTGCCTGTAGTAGTTGGTACCACAGGCTGGTATGAACATATAGACGAGCTGAAAGAGATTTGTGAAGAAACTGATAATGCCATGCTTTACGCTTCGAACTTTAGCGTAGGCGTAAATATATTTTTCCATGTAAATAAGGTGCTGGCTAAACTGATGAACAATTACCCGTACTATGAAGTGCAGGTAGAAGAAATACATCACACCCAAAAACTGGATTCGCCAAGCGGAACTGCCATCACCATTGCCGAAGGTATTATTGATAACCTGGAAGCCAAAAGCGAATGGAAAAATGTGTTGACCGATGGACATGATGTAGCAGGGGAGGTAGTAAAAAATAACCAGTTATTGATCGAATCGTTACGGGTTGAAAACGTACCTGGTACACATACCGTAATGTATGATTCTGAGGTAGATAGCATTGAATTTAAACACACCGCACACAACCGTAATGGTTTTGCCTTAGGTGCTGTGCTGGCGGCAGAATGGCTGCAAAACAAAAAGGGTTTTTATTCGGCACAGGATATGTTCCGTTTTGATATATAAATAATTAACTTGTTGGCCAATATTTAAACATGAACTGGAAATTCTGGAATAAAAAAGATAAAACAGCACCGAAGAAAAAAAAGAGCGCGGCCCGTGAATGGACCGACGCTATTATTTTTGCTGTAATTGCTGCAACACTGATCCGCACGCTTTTTATCGAAGCCTATACTATCCCTACGCCATCAATGGAAAGCTCCCTTTTAGTAGGCGACTTTTTGTTTGTGAGCAAAGTTAATTACGGTGCGCGTACCCCGATGACGCCTGTTGCGTTTCCGTTTGCGCACCACACTATGCCTATCATTGGCACTAAAGCTTATTGGGATGGCATTAAGTTGCCTTACTACCGTTTGCCTGGTTTAAGTGAGGTTAAAAAAGGTGATGTAGTGGTATTTAACTACCCGATGGAAGCCGATTCGCCTTATTTCCGCCCGGTTGATAAACGCGAAAACTACATTAAGCGCTGCCAGGGTACACCGGGTGATACCTTAAGTTTGGTTGATGCGCAGGTGTATATTAACGGCAAAGCTGCTATTACGCCCGTACATGGCGAAACATCATACATGGTGCAAACCGATGGTATGGAGCTTAACCCGCAAATTATTGATGATCTGCATTTGTCAGATATTCAGCAAATGACCAATACCGATTATATGATGAATATGACGGCACAGTCGGCTGCTACCTTGCGTACCTATTCTAACATTAAAGCGGTTAAGGCGAATAACTCATTGAAAGGTGTTTATGACCCGGAGGTCTATCCGCACGATCCGCATTATAAATGGAATGTAGATAACTACGGTCCTATTATTATCCCTAAAAAGGGCTGGACTGTAAAGCTTGATAGCCTTACGCTGCCAATTTATAAACGTGCCATCACGGTTTATGAGAACAATAAGCTGGAGCTAAAAGGTAACGACATTTTCATCAACGGACAAAAGACCAACGAGTATACCTTTAAGCTGAATTATTACTGGATGATGGGCGATAACCGCCATAATTCACTGGATTCGCGTTTCTGGGGTTTTGTGCCCGAAGACCACATTGTAGGTAAAGCCCTGTTTGTATGGATGAGCTGGGATGATAACGCATCATTCGCCCACAAAATACGCTGGAGCAGATTGTTTAGAGGGATCCATTAAGAACCTCTCTCCAGCCCTCTCCGAAGGAGAGGGAGCTAGAAAATCTTTTGCCCTGTAAGGGCTGCCCAATTAATAACAAGGGTAGCCCTTACAGGGCATTTTTTTTGGTATGTGATTTTTCTACAAATGGGTAGCTCCTACGGAGCAGATTACTGTTGTTCCTCTCCTTTGGAAAGTAATAGCGCATGATTATACAGGTTGTTTACAGGAAGCGAGGGGGGAATGTGCGATTCCCTCCCTTGGGAGGGTGTAGGGAGGGGTTTGTGCGATTTGCTTAGCAAACTTAACCCCTCCCTGCCATTACACTA
>CAHJXH010000162.1 GCA_903644075.1 Sphingobacteriaceae bacterium
GCAATTTTATCAAGTACTGGTTAATGACCGCAACCATCCCATTGATATATACCACCAGGATTTAGTGACCGAACAACGCATCATAGAAATTAAAGCTGATGGCGAACTTATAAAAGAGTTTGCTCCTGCAGATAATGCATCGCTTTAATATTATTGGGGGAAATCACTGCTATAGGCCAAACCTGTAGCAGTGATCTTTTTGATTAATTAATGCGGCATTACATTTCATTTTGCAATTGTGTTTTTCTTGTCTGAAAGAATATTGTAATTTTGTTATAATGACAACGCTTACCGTAAATATTGATAACAAAAAAACAGAAAAGGCCATTAAAGCCGTTCTGGATGCCCTTGGCCTTGATTACAGTATAGATCAGCCTGTTGATGCTGCTTCCCGGCCGTTAACAAAAGCTGAACAAGCGATGTATAAGCGTTTAAAAAGATCTTTAAATGAGATCAAACTACACCAGGAAGGTAAAATCAAACTACAGACAATTGAAGAATTATTAGCCGAAATATCCTGATGGCGCTTATAATTGTAATCACTGACAATTTTATTAGGGCCTTAAAACAGATTGCCAAAAAACACAAGGGAATATTAACAGATATAGCCAAATTGTCTACACAGTTAAAGGAAGCCCCTATTATGGGAACGGCGTTAGGGCAGAATCTTTATAAAATTAGGTTAGTAGTTTCCGGGACAAATAAAGGCAAATCTGGCGGTGCAAGAGTGATCACATATGTACTATTGGCTAATGATACTGTATATCTCACCGATATTTATTTAAAAAGTGAATACGATACTATCGATGTTAATCTCCTGATCCAACGTCTGAGCGACCAGGGGCTGCTTTAACACGATTGTTGTTGTAGCGTTAATAATTTCTCATTTTCTACACATATTCCTATTACAAGTCCACCGTTTACAGGTCCCACAAGCATTGCCGGGAACACATGCCGGTACTTTTTCACAAAAAAAGTGAAGTTAGCACAACTGCCTCATGAACAAACTTCACGATATACCGGCATATTCCATTTCATTTTAGTTTAACAATTAATTTATAAGCATTAAAATTAATGCCCATGATAGCTGACCGGCTATTTACGTCACTTTAATCACATTTGTTGGTAATGTAAACTGTGTTTAAATAACATTACTAAATGTTAATCATCTGTTAACATTAAGGTAATGCACGCGCCGCATTTTTGAACGAATTTAATTTAACCCAAAATGAACATGCAAAAAATGTTTACCAAACTTTTCGGATCAGTATTATTGATCACCCTTTTGGCCGGTGCAACCGCCGAAGCACAAACAATCACAGCGCCTGCTGTAACCTACGCAAATGCTGGTACCAAAGCAGATAAAAAAGACAATGCAGCAATAGCTGATTCAAAATCAGTAAAAAAAGATGACCCGGCTGATTCAACCTGGAAGCCTCAGAGAAGGTTATGGGGATATGCATTCGGGGATGCTTACTATACACAGCATGCTCCGCCACTAACTTCTTCACAAGGTAAAGAAAACAATTATTACCAGGCTCCAACCGGAAGAAACGCTTTCCAATTCCGTCGTTTATACTTAGGTTATGATTACGATATAACCAAGAAGTTTAAAGCTGAAGTATTGTTGGCATCTGAGCCTAATGAAAATACGGCGCCTACTTCATCAACCTCATCTGTTGTTAACGGTGATAACCTTGCCGATGGAAGAATGTCATTCTATATTAAAAACTTTAACCTGCGTGTTAGGGAAATCTGGAATGGTACTGACTTGGTAGTTGGTGAAATGAGCACACCGGGTTTCGCAGTAAATGAACCGGGTACTAACGCGCCAACCAGTTTATCTGAATCAACATGGGGTTATCGTTCTGTTGAGAGAACAATTACCGACTTCCATAAAAACAACTCTTATGATGTAGGTGCTGCTTTACAAGGAACTTTTGATCCTAAAACTAAAAACTTTGGTTATGTTTTAATGGTTGGTGATAATACCACTTCAAACTTAACTACAGTTTACAATCCTAACAACCCAGCCAGCTCAACAAACCCTAATCCGAACACAGGTTTCTTTAAAATGTTCTATGGGGATATATGGGCTAAATTCCTTGATAAGAAATTGTATATAGATTTTTACGCTGATTATGCAAAAACTGCATCAACCACACCAAGTACAGCTGTTGAGTCGGGTTATATAGGCGCCCAACAACACAATATGTTTAAAGTTTTCGTAGCATATAATGCCAAACCATTTACCATTGGTGTTGAAGCTTACACTCAAAAGCTTGATAACGCAATGATTAATACTGCAAACCAAACGGCTGAAAGCGCCACAGTAAACGCTGTCTCCGTATGGATACATGGTACGATCGTTAAAGACAAATGGAGTTATTTTGCACGTTATGATAACTATAACCCTGATACCAAATTCAACAAGGATGCTATCTATACTGTTAACTCTAATGGTTATAGCTCTTTCGATCCAACTACAAAAGAACAATTCGTTACAGCGGGCTTAGATTTTACGCCTGCTAAAAACATCCATTTTATGCCAAATGTATGGTTAACCCAGTACAAAACTAAGTATGATCCAACTCATGCAGGTTATGTACCAGATAACCACACTTTGGTTTACAGAATGACTTTCTTTTACACTTTCGGTAAATAAAAAGCACTTAACAAGCAAATCAAAAATAGAATCATGAAACTAATTAAAAGTTTACAGGTAGCGGTTGTGGCAATAGCCGCTGCGGGTATGTCATTATCGGCCAACGCGCAGGATAATACCTTATTAGGAGCAGGCAGTACCTTTGTGTACCCGCTGTTCTCAAAAATGTTCTCTCAGTATACTGCGGTAAAGGTTAACTACCAGTCAATCGGTTCAGGCGGCGGCATATTGCAGCTAACTAACAAAACGGTTGATTTTGGTGATTCGGATGCGCCTTTAAATGCAGATCAAACTGCAAAAATGAGCGCCCCGGTTCTGCATATCCCAATGACATCAGGCGCTGTAGTTGTTACTTATAACATCCCTGGTGTTAGTGCCCCTTTAAACCTCACCGGTAAAGATCTGGCCGATATTTATCTTGGCAAAATAACTACCTGGAATAGCGCTGAAATTAAAGCTACCAACAAAAACGTTAATTTACCAAATCTTCCTATCGTGGTTATCCACCGTTCAGACGGTAGCGGTACCTCGTTTATTTACACCGATTATCTTACTAAAGTAAACCCTGACTGGGCTAAAAGAGTAGGTAAGGCAAGTGCTGTTAACTGGCCTGCAGGTTTAGGCGGTAAAGGCAGCGAAGGTGTTGCCGGTTTGGTAAAACAAACCCCGGGTGCAATTGGCTATGTAGAGTTAGCTTATGCAATCCAAAACAAAATGCCTTTTGCCAACCTTCAAAACAAAGGCGGTAAATTTATCACCCCAACAATTGAAGCTACTACTTTAGCCAGCAACGTGTCTATCCCTGCCGATTCAAAAGTATCAATTACCGATACCGACAATCCAAAAGGTTACCCTATCGCCAGCTTTACCTGGGCTTTAATTTACAAAGAACAAAACTACAATGGCCGTTCAAAAGCCCGCGCTACTGAATTGTTAAAATTATTATGGTGGAATATTCACCAAGGCCAAGCTAATTGCGCTCCGTTAAATTATGCACCGCTTTCAAAATCGGCAGTTAAAGTTGCCGAGCAGATATTGAAATCGGCTACTTACGATGGTAAGGCGATTTTATAAGCGATATAAGCAATTAGCTTAAAGCAAAAAGCCTGAAGCAGGAAGTTAAAAAGCAAAATAAACCAATGCTTTAGGCTTTCTGCTTTAGCCTTTTAGCCGTTAACCATAAAAAACCAATAAATTTGTGGAAAATAAAAGATTAAACCTTTCTAACAGTCAGCTGAAATGGGAAACCATATTCAGGCGTTTGCTGATAGCAATGAGTGTTGTTTTAGTGATCATTATATTAGGTGTGCTGATCACGCTTATTGTAGAGTCGCTGCCATCAATTAAAGCTTTGGGTATAGGGTTTCTATGGGGTAAAGTGTGGGATCCGGTAAGTAATATATATGGCGCTTATCCATTTTTGGTGGGTACGCTGCTTACCTCGTTTATCGCCCTTATTATTTCCATACCTTTTTCCTACGCCATAGCCATTTATCTTGGCGAATATAACCCCAAAGGCTGGTTATCAGACCTGTTGAAAAATACCATTGAGCTGATTGCTGCCGTGCCATCCATTATTTACGGTTTTTGGGGCCTTTTTGTGCTGGTTCCCATTATCCGCTCCTTCGAGATGAAGATAGGCGTAGCGCCTTATGGTATCGGGGTTTTCACCTCTTCGCTTATCCTCGCCGTTATGATCATCCCTTATGCGGCTTCCCTGGGTATAACCCTTATCCGAATGGTGCCATCTCCATTAAAGGAAGGTGCCTACGCATTGGGCGCAACCCGTTTTGAAGTGATCAGGAGCGTTATTATGCCTTATACCCGTTCAGGTTTATTTGCCGGCGTGCTGCTGTCATTAGGCAGGGCACTAGGCGAAACCATGGCCGTTACCATGCTGATCGGTAATACCAGCGCCGTAGCCGATAGTATAAAGAATGCCATTTTTGGCCCGGGTAATACCATGGCCAGCGTTATAGCCAACGAGTTTACCGAAGCCGACCATACCGAGTATCTTTCGGCACTGATAGAGCTGGGGCTGGTGCTGTTTTTTGTAACAGTGGTTATTAACCTGATAGGCAAGCGAATTATCACCCGTTTTACTAACGACTAATCTTTTTTATGGAAGCAAAAATAGGACTAAGAAATGTTAAGAGCGGGATTTTTAAAGGGATCATTGTGTTTTTTGCCTTTTTGATAACCCTGCCTTTGATCATTATATTGATATATATTATTAAACAAGGCATTACCCAGGTTAACTGGCATTTTTTAACCGCTGTGCCTGCACCCGTCGGCGAGCCCGGCGGAGGTATAGCCAATGCTTTGGTAGGTAGCTTTTTAATGGTTTTAATGGCGGCAATAGTCGCCATACCTGTAGGCATGGCCGCAGGCATTTACCTTAGCGAGAACCCCAAAACCAAGCTGGCTTATTACAGTGGTTTATGCGTTGATATTTTACAGGGAGTGCCGTCAATTGTGGTAGGTATAGTAGTTTATTTCTGGATAGTGAAGCCGTTGGGTACATTTTCAGCCTTGTCCGGTAGTGCTGCGCTGGCCATTATGATGCTGCCTATTGTAATACGGTCTACCGAGCAAACGCTGCGTTTGCTTCCGCCATCGCTTAAAGAGGCCGCCCTTTCATTAGGGGTGCCTTATCACCGGGTAATTTTAAAGGTAATAGTGCCATGCGGTTTCGCGGGTATATTATCGGGCATCATGCTGTCAATAGCCCGCATCATTGGCGAAACAGCGCCTTTGCTGTTCACCGCATTTGGTAATCCTTATCTGTCTACCGCGATTACCAAACCTATGGAAAGCTTGCCGCACCTCATATTTACTTATGCAACCAGCCCTTATGATGACTGGCATAACCTGGCCTGGGGCGCATCATTTATATTATTAATGTTCGTTTTAATATTAAACATAGTCACAAAAGTGATCACAAGAAAATGGAAAGTACAATTGTAAAAGCTGAAAATTATAACTCTTATTTTGGTGATAACCATGTTGTAAAAGATGTAAACATCAGCATAAACAAGAATGAGGTTATAGCGGTTATGGGGCCTTCGGGCTGCGGTAAAACAACATTTTTACGCGGAATTAACCGTATGCACGAGTTGATACCTAATGCAACATCAAAAGGCAAAATCCTGCTTGATGGCGAGAACGTATATGATATGAACGCTATTTATGTACGGTCAAAGATAGGGATGGTGTTTCAGAGACCTAATCCGTTTCCCAACCTCAGCATATATGAAAACGTGGTTGCCGGCTATTTACTTAACGGTATCAAGGTATCAAAAGCTGATAAGGATGTTATTGTGGAAAAATCATTAACAAGCGCCGCTCTGTGGAAAGAAGTTAAAGACTCGCTGCATAAAAAAGGTACTTTTTTATCAGGCGGTCAGCAGCAGCGTTTATGTATTGCGCGGGCTATAGCTATGCAGCCCGACCTGATACTGTTTGATGAGCCGACATCGGCGCTCGACCCTATATCTACCTCGAGTGTGGAAACTTTGTTCCACGAGCTGAAAGCCAATTATACCCTTATTATTGTTACGCACAACATGCAGCAGGCGGCCCGCGTAAGCGACCGCACGGCTTTCTTTTATATGGGCGAGCTGGTAGAATTTGATGATACCAAACAAATGTTTACTAATCCTGCCGACCAGCGCACGCAGAATTATATTACAGGAAGGTTTAGTTAAGCCCCTCAGCCCCCTGAAGGGGAGCGAGGAGCATAGGATATAAATCACGAATTAATAATTAAATTAAACTTAAATTCCCCTTTGGGGGATAGGGGGCAAATATGACACCATTAGAAAACGAAATAGACGCGGTAAAAAAAGAACTGATAAACATGTGGATCTTGGTTCAGTCGCAGTTAAATAAGGCTAAAGATGCCATGGTACAGTTTGATAAAGACCTGGCCCGCGAAGTTCTGATCAAAGAAAAAAGGGTGAACTCGTTTGAGTTAAAGATCGACCGCGATATAGAAAATGTTTTCGCGTTGTATTGCCCGGTGGCTGTAGATCTGCGTTTCCTGCTTGCGGCCTTAAAGATCAATACTAACCTGGAGCGTATAGGTGATATTGCTGCCGGCATTGCCAAATATGTGGTTGATGCATCGGTGAATTTTGATAGCCGGGCGCTGGAAAGTACATCGATTATAAGGATGTATGATGAAGCCGTAAATATATTGATAGATACCCGTACCGCTTTTGAAAAGGAAGATACGGTGCTTGCACGCAGCATTTTTAAAAGGGACGATGTGCTGGATGCTATTAACGATAATGCCCCTTCCGCTATAGCCGAAGTAATAAAGGCCGATATCAGCAATGTGACCGAAGCTTTATTCATGCTCTCCATCATCCGTAAACTGGAGCGCGTTGGCGACCAGTCTAAAAATATAGCCGAAGAGATCATCTTCTACGTTGAAGCCAAAATATTAAAGCACGCCGAGCGTAACACAAAGGGAGAGTAAGCGGCAGCCGGCCCCGGCCCCCTTTAAATCTCCACCTGTAGGGGAGACTTTTAAATATTATTTTTTTAAAGCCCTCCCTTCAGGGGAGGGTTGGGTGGGGCTCTCCACCTGTAGGGGAGACTTTTAAACATTATTTTTTTAAAGCCCTCCCTTCAGAGGAGGGTTTGGGTGGGGCCTATCCTACAAATTCTTACCCAGTTTCTCTAAAATATCTTGGGGCACTTTTTGCAGATCCAGTACCAGGAAACCATCAAGGCAGTCGGCAAATTTAGGGTCGATATTAAAGCTGATAATTTTAGCGTTCAAAGCAATGTACTGGCGTAAAAGCACCGGTACTTTCATGCTCCGGGTTTCCACTTCTGATATCAGGTTATCCAATCCCTTAAAACTATCTTCGCCGGCCATCAGCAGGTCGGCATCAATACTGGCAAAATCAACCTTGAATTTTTTGCGTGGCCTAACGTATTGCGCCAGCTCATCATCAAAATGGTTCCGGTTAATGTAATCAACTATCAGCGATTTAGAAAAATTAGAAAAGGAATTACTGATGCTAACCGGCCCAATCAAATAGCGGTAGCGCGGGTTATCTATCAGGTATTTTAATATGCCTTTCCATAATAAAAACAGGGGCAGGGGTTTCTGCTGGTATTCCTTGCGGATAAATGAGCGGCCAAGCTCAATGCTTTTTTTCAGCACGGGGCTAAACTGTTCCTTTATTTTAAAAAGCTCGGTAACATAAAATCCCTTTTTTCCCATACTGTAAAATATCTCGTCGCCAAGGCCCAGGCGGTAAGCGCCCACCACTACTTTAGCTTCGGTGTCCCATATAAACAGGTGGTGGTAATAAATATCATACTCATCAAGGTCTACACTTTTATTGGTGCCTTCGCCTATTTCCCTGAAGGTGACCTCCCTTAACCGGCCAATCTCGCGGATAATATTAGGTATAGTGTTGGTAGGTACAATAAATACTTCGTAATTTTTCTCCACCCAAATGCGGTAATCTTCCCTTAAGGCTTCAACCTCTTTTTCTAAAATGGCAGTATTAATAGCAGGTGCAATTTCTTCCGGGCTTTTCTTGATCTTGAAAAGATTACGCGGGCTGAAGATCTTTTTTTCCTCTTCCAGCCCGGTGCCTAACGCATAAGTGCGGCCCCTTAAATAGTTGAGTAGTTTTGCCGGGTTGTTGTTGTCAGGTATATCAGCCACGTTTATAGGCTTGCCAATGCGCAGTTTAATGGTATGCCCTTGCTTGTTAAACAATTCTGATGGCAGCTTGGCCGTGCGCAGGGCCGGGTGGATTATGCTCAGCAGGTTAAAAAGCAGCCCGTTGTTGCCATGGAAGTAAATGGGTACAACGGGCACTTTCGCCTTGGCAATTATTTTGCCTACAACAGGGTGCCACATCCTGTCGGTTATTTCCTGTTTCTCCACCTTAAAGGTAGATACCTCCCCTGCCGGGAATATACCTATCGGTGTGCCGTTGGCCAACAGTTCCAGCGTGTTTTTTAACCCGCTGATGCTGGACGAGTGGTCAATGTTTTCAAAAGGGTTTACGGCAACAAAATAATTGCTCAGGTTAGGTATTTTTTTGAGCAGGAAGTTGGCCATTATCTTTGAATCGGGCCTGGCCATACACAATATCTTCAAAAGCACCATGCCCTCGATACCGCCATACGGATGGTTGGCAATGGCAATAAAGCTGCCCGTGGCAGGTATATTCTTTAACTCGCGTTCGTCAAACTCTATATCTACACCGCAGCCCTCTAATATGGAATCTACAAACTCAGGGCCTTGTTTGGGCTGTGCCTTGGCAAACAGCTCATTTACCTGGTTTATTTTCATTATTTCCATCAAAAAAGCGGCGAGCCCGGGCAACTTCAGCTTATCCAGCTTGGTTGCTTTTGCAAATTCTTCGGTGGTTATTATTTTCATTTATTAATTAAAGCCGATGTTTAAATAGGTGTAATAAATATACTAAAATTTACTTATTTTACAGTTGATTAGCCTTCGGAATGAAATTGCCTATAAAACATCACCTTTCTATCACAAAAAAGGAGTGGAATGGAATGGTTATTCTGGTTGTAATAATTGCATTGATCCTGGCGGCACCTTATGTTTATCAACTGTTTCGCAAAGATACGGTAATAAATTTTAAAGGCTTTAACCAGGCCGTTGCTATGCTTAATAAAAGCCAAAAATCACAGACGGGTGACTATTCAGCCGATCCAGTAACTCAACGCGGGCAAGTAAAATTCTACAAGAAGGCGGCCCCCAGCCAGATCATCGAAATAAATACCGCCGATTCGGCTAAGTTAACGGAGCTTCGCGGCATTGGGCCTGCATTCGCCCGGCGTATAATCGGCTACCGGCAACGTCTGGGCGGCTTTTATAAAAAGGAACAGCTAAAAGAAGTATTCGGCCTGGATTCCATGACCTACGCCGCATTGGAGCCGCAAATAAAGGTTGATGCCTTGCACATTAAAAAGATAAACATCAATGCCATTACGTTCGAGGAATTAATACAATTTCCATACCTCAGCTATAAGCAAAAAAATGCCGTGGTCCGTTTCCGCGAAGAGCACGGCGACTACGAATCCATAAACGACCTTGGCAATATTGCCATAATGGACGAGGCCACCCTGCATAAGGTTAAACCCTATTTTAAATTTAAATGATAGCACAACAGATCAAAGCAGCCATAAGGGACATACCCGATTTTCCTAAACCGGGCATTATATTCAAAGATATTACCCCTATATTAAAAGACCCTGTTTTGTGCGAAGAAATTATAAATGCCTTTGTTAGCCAGTTAAAAGATACCCCGATAGATGTGATTGCCGGGGTTGAAAGCCGCGGTTTTCTGTTTGGATTGATGCTGGCCATACGTTTGGGGGTGCCATTTGTGCCGGTACGCAAGGCAGGCAAGTTGCCGTATGCTATCAGACAAAAAGTGTATGAGCTGGAATACGGCACCGCTACTATAGAACTGCATACCGATGCCTTTGAACCCGGCCAGCGCGTACTCATCCATGATGACCTGCTGGCTACGGGCGGTACGGTAACAGCAGCCAGCCATCTTATCCAGGGGATGGGCGGCATGGTGGCTGGTTTTAGCTTTGTGGTAGGTTTAGGGTTTTTAAATGGTAGACAAAAAATACAACCCATCAGCAACCATATTATAGTATTAGCTGATTATTAGCCTTTTCAATAGTTTTTGAAGAATAAATAAAAATAATTTACTATGCATGCATAGTAAATTATTTTTATTTACCTTAGCCTCATCAATTAGTTAAGGAAATGGAAAGTGTTTTTGAAAATGTAACCGGTTATGATTTCTCGATAAGCGAGAACCAGCAGATGGTTGGCCAGATGGCCAGGGATTTTGCCGAAAAATATATTCGCCCGCATGTGATGGAATGGGATGAAGCGCAACACTTTCCGTCTGAACTTTTTAAGCAGTTAGGCGAATTGGGTATGATGGGGGTTTTTGTACCCGAAGAATATGGTGGTTCGGGTTTTGGTTATTTTGAATATGTGGCTGTAATCAGCGAGATAGCCAAAGTTTGCGGTGCTATCGGGTTATCGGTTGCCGCACATAATTCGCTATGTACGGGGCATATCCTGGCATTCGGCAATGAGGAGCAAAAACATAAATGGCTGCCTAAATTGGCCAGTTGTGAGTGGCTGGGCGCCTGGGGGTTAACGGAGGCCAATACCGGCTCGGATGCCTTGCGTATGGCTACTACCGCCGTGCCCGATGGCGATCATTACATCGTTAACGGCTCCAAAAACTGGATTACCCATGGCAAGTCTGGTGATTTAGCCGTGGTAATGGTGCGTACCGGTGCAAGCGGCGATTCGCATGGCATATCCGCCCTGGTGATTGAAAGGGGCACGCCCGGCTTTTCGGCAGGCAAAAAGGAAAATAAGCTGGGTATGAGGGCTTCTGAAACCACTGAAATGATATTTGATAACTGCCGTGTACCTAAAGAAAACCTTTTGGGCGTAAAGGGCGATGGTTTTAAACAAGCTATGAAAGTGCTGGATGGCGGCCGCATATCCATTGCTGCCTTATCGTTAGGTATAGCCAGGGGCGCCTTTGAAGCCGCGCTGGCCTACGCTAAGGAGCGCCACCAGTTTGGGCAGCCTATAGCTAATTTCCAGGGCATATCCTTTAAACTGGCCGATATGGCTACCGAAATAGAAGCTGCCGAACTGTTAATTATGCAGGCTGCCGATTTAAAGAACAGGCACTTGTCTGTAACCAAACAATCGGCAATGGCCAAATACTTTGCCTCAGAAGTAGCAGTGCGCACAGCTACTGAAGCTATCCAGA
>CAHJXH010000163.1 GCA_903644075.1 Sphingobacteriaceae bacterium
TATGGCGGTTATGCAAACCCGCCTTAACCATTGGGGTGCCGATAACAAAGGCATTTGGATTGATAACAACATTGGCCTGGGGCATTTAATGCTGTACAATACGCCGCAATCATTAAATGAAGTTTTACCTTATCACCATGATAGTGCCAAACTAACCATTACCGCTGATGCACGTATTGATAACCGCGATGAGTTATTCGGTAAATTAGGTACCCCCTCGGGGGAGCGGAATTCTATACCGGATAGCATCCTGATATTAAAAGCTTACGAAAAGTTTGGTGAACGCTGCCCCGAACATTTGATTGGCGATTTTGCTTTTGCTATTTGGGATAATCCCAAACAACAACTTTTTTGTGCCCGCGACCACATGGGCGTAAAGCCCTTTTTTTATTATGCTGATACCAAATTCTTTGCATTTGCTTCAGAGAAAAAAGGCATTATGGCCATTGAAAATGCTAACCTGGCAATTAATAAGCAGTTTTTATTTAACCAGCTTGTGTTTCCACCAGAGCAGGCTACCAACACTACTTTATATGAACATATAAAACGGTTGCCACCTGCACATACCCTTGTTTTAAATTTAAATAACAAAAACCAGAAACTACAAAGGTATTGGGACCTCGACACAGAAACCGAAACCAAATTTGCCACCAAGGCCGAATATCATGAAGGCCTGCTTCACCATTTTGAGCAGGCTGTGCAGTGCCGTTCGCTCTCGCACTATAGTGTTGGTGTAGAGTTAAGCGGGGGGATGGACTCGTCGGCAATTACAGGCGTAGCCAATAATTACTTAAAAACACAGGATAAAAACCTCATCACGTTTTCAAATACTTTATCAAACGACGTTGACAACCCGGAAATTACCAAACTGGATGAACGACGTTTTATTGATGCTGTTTTGGAATTTAACAACATTAAAGACTTTGTTTACATTACCCAAACCGTATTTGACAGCGTTATTGATGAATTTAATTTTGCTATAGAAGTAAATGATGGTTTAGAACGATGGAACCCTTTATGGCAGTTGCCGCTTAAAAAATCGGCGATGGTGCATGGAGTGCGTACGCTGCTATCGGGCTTCCCTGGCGATGAGCTGGTAACCTACCGGGGCAAGTATTATTTTATGGATTACCGGGATAAAGGCCAATACCTCAAATACTTTTTGGCTAAAAAGAAATATCCCGGTTTTAATAAGCTCGAGCCTTTTATCCCGCATGGTGTAAAATATCAATACAGTAAATTAAAACGGGCACTTAATATTGGCATACATCAACGGGTTAAACAATCATTCGAAACCTATAACATTCCTGATTATTACAAAACGCATTTAAGAGATTGTATCTGGCTCGATCCTATTTACCAGCAACAGTTTAAAAGCTACCGGCATTTGCAGCGTTACAGGCTTTTAAAACCCCAGGTAAACCACCGTTTAGAAGCCGAAACAAGGTACGGTATCTATTTTAAAACAGAACCCCGTTTCCCAATGGCCGATATAAGGCTTACCCAGTTTTATTTGTCGATGCCTAATGAATATAAATATGAAGGCGAACTAAGCCGCACTTTTTACCGCAATACCGTTAGTAAATATTTACCCGATATGCTTATGAAACGTAATGACAAATATGGAAGCATTGCACCATTTTTATCTTTAAACAAGAGAATAACTACTGAGGAAATTAAGGATTTAATAAAACAAATGCCCGAGGTTACCTTTCTGAACAAGAACCAATTTAAAGACTTTGGTACCCCCGAGAAACCCGTAGACGACAAAAAAGGCACAGCGTATCCTCCTATAGAAATATTGCTATGGTTACTAAAAAATAAAGACAACGTAACCGATTTATGATTACGCCCAAATTATTATAATTGCATACAACCACAAATAACCTATAGCCAAACAGTTAGCAGTGAACAACGAACTTAAAAAACAACTACAACTCCTATTGGAGCAGTATCCGGAGCTTGGTAACAGCAACCTAAGCTTCAATGGAAATGAAATAACATTAAACCAGGCTACAACAAAAACGGCAGACAATAAAACTGCAAAGGCCTCAGAAAATGCAGTGGTTGATACTATTAATGGACATACGGCAAAGGTTGAGGTCAGGAAATCACCAATACATGGATATGGTGTTTTTGCTAAAGAATTAATTGAAGCTGAAGAGTTAATTGAAGAATGCCGCTTGCTAAAATTGGGCTACCGTGCCAATTACAATCACGACCCTGTATTAAAAGATTACGTATGGGCAGGCAGGGATGATGGCGAGCAAACCAAGCTTCATGGGGTTAACCAATACCTGGCTTTGGGCTTGGGAGTTTTATACAACCATGCCGATGAGCCGAATACCATACAAGATCTTAATTTCGAGATGGAGATAATGACCATAAAAGCCCGCCAGGCTATTCAAAAGGACGAGGAAATATTTGTTAGCTACGGCAAAAAGTATTTCATGATCCGTAATTTCTGGAAAAATGTTCACAAAAATAACGAGCTCGAAACCTTTATAACCAAACAGCAAAAAACTGATTAAAAAATTGAGCGGCTAATTACTCCCGGCGTTTGTAATTACATCAACCGGGTAGTTATACTGCTTCATTACATCGGCGTGGTTATCAATAATTAATTTAATTTGCTCGGGGCTTAATTCATCTATCCAATTACCGGCAACACCTTTTCTAAAAAACTTTTCGCTTCGTCTATTTTTTTCCTGGAAACCGGTTTCGTTTTCCAGCTTTTGCAGCTTTTCAAATTTGGTTTCTTCTATAGCCCTCTCAATCTGGCTTGCAGGCACATCTATTTTCATAAACTCTACCGCACGGCTAAAGGTATTAAACGTATCGGCCAGCATATCTTCGTATCTTATTACCAGCACAGGGAAGGGTAACGCGGCAATCCAGCTGCTGGCATGCCCGCTCCAGCTTAGCATTAATTGCGCAAACTGGTTGTTCACATTCCTGTTTTTAGGCTGCTTGGCCAATGTGCCTCGCGGGTTGTTCATTAATGTAATAGCCTCATCAAGTGTACTGCCATTATGGTTAGCAAATGAGCCAACCACATCTAATGGGTTACGTATAAAATACAGTGCACAAAAGGTTGGCTCCTCGGGTACAATGGGCACGCCATTGCTATTTAAAGTATAGGCATCATGTATTTTTACAAACAGCTTATCTTTTTTGTATAATTCGGCCTGGTGTCTAAATACTTCGGGCAGCAGATTTTTAACTTCTTTATCGTACAACTCTGTCGAATCCATATCTGTACAATTATCAAAAATGGCCCGCGATGAAAATATCCCATCGGTTTTCATCTCATTGATATTCAGATCGCCATCGCCCAGCAATGCCGTTAAAAATGCCCTGAACCAGGTATTACCACTTTTAGGATACGAGGCCAGCCATACAATTTTTTTAGGATCTGTTACCGGCTCAGTCATTTCCCGCTAAATTAGATTCAACTACGGCTATCAGGTCTTCTATTGTATTCCCTAAAGCCGGCCTGTCAATCTTGTACACCGACACTTCCCCGGCAAGTTTAGAGATCATGGCAAAATGGATGTCGCGTTTTTTCATACCGTTCATTTGTACATGGCGATACGTATTTTGCTGCAAAATTTTAAAAGCCGCAATAGGCCCCAGCTTTTTTATTTCTACAGTCTCATTCAAATTCCCTGTTTCTAAAATAAACACACGTTTTATTTTTTGCTCGGCTATATTAAACTCGTCGTGGTAAAAGCGGGCATACTTAGCCATTTCGGGCCGTATCTTATTCTCTTCCTCAACTGCGCCCAGGCCAATTTTAATAAAACTATCTTCCCATAATTTTATCATTGGGTACGAAGGCAGGGCAATCAATTCATTGTTGGTATTATTCTGCAGCACACAAACATCGTCAGAAAACACGGTATACCCCTTTTGTTGCAGGGCAGTTGCCGTAGTTGATTTACCCGCGCCAGAGCGTCCGCAGAAAAGGATAATCCCGCCGTCATGATACACAGCAGAAGCATGCAAAGGTATCATGCCACGCTGGTGCAAAATAGCAGCCATGGCATTGCTTAATAAAAAAAGGCGAATGCTTTTTTCATCTGCGCCGGGTTGTGGTTGTATGCAAATTTCATTGCCATTGGCTACATAGTAATCAGCAATGTCGGGCACCGTATGCAGGTATTCAGTAAGGTTCATAGAAACGTTCACCTTCTTAGTTACGTGCTCTCCCTCTAAGTGTTGTGGAACCTCTTTTGTAAGTATATTAATATCTGCGCTA
Source organism: Sphingobacteriaceae bacterium (assembly GCA_903644075.1). GTDB lineage: Bacteria > Bacteroidota > Bacteroidia > Sphingobacteriales > Sphingobacteriaceae > Mucilaginibacter. Next base: position 4,262 of record CAHJXH010000163.1, read on the forward strand.
TCAAATTCTTTTGGCAATAATTCGGGAAAAGCTATATCAGATTTAATGTTCAACCCAAAACCCCAGTAGCTGTACATATGTTAGTTAATTATTAGATAGTAAAAATTGGTGCGTTGCTGGATATAAGTATCGCAAATATTTTTTTAGTTATTCAACAATTTTTCAACTTAATCTTTACTTTAGCATAGCATTGAGGTAGTTCACCAATGCTTTTTAAGACACCATTCTCTTAATATTACCAATTGATACTGAATTTATAAATCTGTTCATTTAATTTATTTTTACGCATGCTAAATATTACTTCAAAAATTATCCGGAACAGTGATAAGTTTTTATCCAGCACGCTCGGCAATGAAATTGTAATGATGAATACCGTTAATGGTACCTATATTGGCCTTAATGAGGTGAGCAGTAACATCTGGAATTACCTCGAAAACGAGCGTACAGCCGGCGAAATCATAGATTTGCTATTAAATGATTATGATGTGAGCCGCGAAAACTGCGAACCGCAAACCATAGAATGCCTTACTAAAATGGAAAAACAGGGTATTATTGTAGTACTGTAACATGCCGCTTTTAAAAAAGCTGGGTAGTAAAATAAAAACATTAACTGCGCTGCCCTTTAAAACCAAGTTGTTGTTTATCGAAGCTTTTTTTACTTCGGGCTGGGTTAAATTCTGCCTTACTATTTTTCCGTTTAACCGGGTTATGCACTGGCTGGGCACAACCAACACCGAAAGCAGTATTGAGGCCGATGATGAAAGCCTTGTTTTGCGCCGCCAAATAAAAACCGCTATTGACCTTTGCCGCAAGTATGCGCCCTGGCGTACCGAATGTTATACCATGTCGCTCACCGGGCGCATTATGTTAAAACGCCGCAAACTCCCAAGCACCCTTTATGTAGGCTTTATGAAAGATGAAGCAGGTAAATACAAAGGCCACGCCTGGTTAAGGGCAAATGACCTTTATATTTCGGGGTTTAAAGAATCGAAAGGATTTACTGTTAATTTTAGATTTAGCTAAAATATATTTGATTTGAAATTTAAAGACAGCATCGGTTCCTTTTTTAAAGATCTGGCAAGGGCTTCGGCCTTGCTTTGGAAAGCCGACAAAGCTATCGCCACCATTAATATTGCAATACAGGCAGTGCAAGCCCTGTTGCCCATCCTCTCTTTATATTTTATGAAGAAGATGATAGAGGCGGTTGTACACGCTAATAAACCATTTGATGAGGTTATCCCGCTTATTGTGGCTTACGGTTTAATCCAACTGCTTTCGGCTATGGTCGGGCAATATGCTTCTTACATCAGTACCATTCACCAACATAAACTAACCGATAACCTATCGGCCGAAGTATTGGAAAAAGCCATTGCTGTAGATTACGAGTATTACGAAAACCCTGCCTATCACGATAGTTTACATTTGGCCCAGCAACAGGCCGTTTACAAAGCATCGCAACTGCTAAGCAATTTTAATGGCATACTGCTCAACAGCTTGTCATTAATATTTCTGGTTGGCTTCTTTTTTACACTTCATTCTTTATTTGCACTGTTTTTTATTGTATTATCTATACCACTCGCAGCAATTAAATGGTACTCGGGGTTTGCCCTGTTAAAACTGGAGAAAAAGTTTGCCCCCTTAGAACGTGAAGCCAATTACCTGCACCAAACGTTAACAGGCATTACATCGGCTAAAGAAGTGCGGGTGTTTGGTTTTGGTAATTACTTTATTGAAAAGTTTAAAACCATACGGCACCTGGTACAAAAAGAAAAACTAAAGCTAAATGCCAAACTTACCTGGTACAGCCTTATTGCCGAGGCTGGCGAAATTATTGCTATGGCGTTTATTTTCGGCCTGCTGGCTAAATATACCTGGCAAAAAGTGATTACAATTGGCGCATTTGTTATATACATACAAGGTTTTCAACGGCTGCAAGGCACATCAAAAAGTTTTCTGCAGGCACTGGTACAAATTTTTCAACAGCGTTTATTTTTGAAAGACCTCTTTGCCTTTCTCGATCTTAAAACCGACAAAAACATTACCGGTAACAAACCTTTCCCTCCGGTTGTAAAAGGCATCACGGTAAATAATGTATCATTTACTTATCCGGGTACTAATAAGCAGGTGCTTAGTCATGTTTCAATGGCCTGCAAACCCGGCAGCATTACGGCCATAGTGGGCGAGAATGGGTCGGGCAAGTCAACACTGGTAAAACTGTTAGCCAGGTTATATGAGATCCAGGCCGGCGATATTAAAATGGATGATGATCTGTTCTCCGATATAGACATGCCCGCATTCCGCGAAAATACCGTATTACTGTTCCAGGATTTTGAGAAGTATTTTTTAAGTGTGGAAGAAAATATCACCCTCGGCGATTTCCGCACCAATAAAAACGATGCGGATATTGAAGCGGCAGCCAAATTATCAGGTGCCCACAGTTTTATTAAAAACCTGAGTAACGGTTACAAAACCCGTATGGGCCGTATGTTTAAAGGCAGCGAACAGCTAAGCGGTGGCCAATGGCAAAAACTGGCGCTCTCTCGTGCTTTTTACCGCAAGGCAAAACTCGTTATATTGGACGAACCCACCAGCGCCCTGGATGCATCGGCCGAATCTGATGTATTTGAGAATGTAAAGCTGCACCTGAAAGACCAGATGGTGATACTGATTACCCACCGCCTGTACAACCTTAAAATGGCTGATTATATTTATGTGTTAAAAGATGGCAAAATTGACCAGGAAGGCAATTTCGAATCATTAATTACCATCGAAGGCCAGTTTAAAAAACTGTACGAAACCCAGAAATTATAATTTTTACCCAACGGTTTTCTTTGGCCTTATCATCTGGTAAATTAATCTGAATGGCCGGGTAATAATTAGAACTGGCAAAAAGTAAACCGGCAACTTCAATTCATTAATATCGGCATAAGTAGGCAAAAATGCATATAAAAAGCATCTGAGTATAAATTTGAACTTGTTCCACGCATTATCCTGTAATAGCAATGATCGTTTTAAAAACGCGGGCTCGTTAATGTAAAGCCGGGTTAAATGAATAGGGTATTGCAGCGGTGTCCTTAATAATTCGGTTGATAATGGTTGTTGCCTATGCCCTATCAATTCAATCCCCAATAACTCATCAACCAACTGCAAGCCTACACCCAGTTTCTTTTCAAAACCGTATTGCCGCGCACATCTAATAATCACATCCAGATCAAGCGATTCCCTTTCAAGAAGAATCATGCAGGCCATATCAACCATGTATTTAAATTTAATACCCATGTCTTTTACAAAATGGTTAGAAGCTACCGCCAGAAAATCATAGGTGGGCGAAAGTTTATCTATGGTTAACCCGCCAACAGGGGTGGTAATTAAGTGAGGTGCAAAAAACTCGTAAATGGGATAGTTGCCTGCATACCGGTCAACCAAACGCCAATGCATCTCAATGCTGGCCGCAATTACTTCATCATTATAGTAAACAATATCTTTAAAAAAATTACTGTAATAGTTAAGGTAAGGGCGGAGTACGGCGGTACGGGCTTCGTACTGCTGACTGATAAAATAATCCTCAACCGCTTTAATATCACGCTTCGAAATCAGGAAATCAATATCGCTGCTCTCACGCAGGGCCACATCGGTATAATAGCATTGCGCAAAAATGGCCCCTTTGTAAGGTATTACAATAATGCCCTGTTGCTTAAAAGCACTAACCACTTCGGCAGCGGCTTTAATTTGCTTAAAGTTTTTTAAACGGTTATTGCTGTACCGTTTTTTGAGGTTCAGCTCAAGCTTTTCGTCCAGTTTAAGCTGGTGGGTTACAACAACCCCATAAATAAATGAACGCATGCCATGCGCCCGCAATATTTGCTGAAAAACCTGCCAGTTAATGGTGTTATCGGCTACAAAATTTTCAGCATCTGCACGCTCAGCAGTTGCAAAATAGAGCCGGGCTAAAAGCACCAACAAAACCTGTTCGTTATTATAAATTGATTTTAGTTGCTGCGTATCTAACATTTTATAATTTAGGCGGTGTGTTAAAATTTCACACCATTAATCAGGGAAATCAGTAAGTATACTATATTCGTGCCTGTTATAGAACCAAAGCTAATAAACGTTAATGATATGAGTGGACCTGATAATATTAATTTATCTGTTATCATTCCTACAAAAAACCGCCCACACTTATTGCAACGTGCAATGGCATCTGTTGCCCTGCAAAATTATCCAAACTTTGAGGTGTGCATTGCCGATAATAATACCGATGCCGAAATAAGCAAACAGGTACGGGCAACAGTAATCGATTTCGAAAACCGGTATCCTCAAATTAAGTGGCTATACATTCACAGTAACAAGCCTTATGCGGGGGGCACCCGCAATGATGGTATTACCATTACGACGGGAAGGTATATTATTTTTTTGGATGATGACGACGAGCTGCTGCCCAACAGCATTAAGCTGCGTATGGATGAAATGAACGCCGATGCTGGCCTGGCTTTACTGTACTGCGCAGGCTATTCGAAAGTGTACCCCTATCCGTTTAAGATGTACCGTTATTATCATTACAGCAAACAGTTGCACCAGGATAAGCTGATGATGATGTCGTGCTCATCCATTATGATTAACCGGGAAATTTTTGATAGTAACAACCTGCATTTCGATGAGCAGCTAAGCCGCATGGAGGATTACGACCTGTGCCGCAAGGTAATTGAGAAAGGCTTAAAAGTAAAATCTATCCCACTACCGCTGGTACAGATCAATTTGCATCCCGAAACCAGGATGTCGTCTCAGCATTTAGTTAGTTATGATTTTAAGCACCGTTTAATTGACCGTTGGGGCCAAACCGCAGCCGATGAGATTTATGGCTATGCCGAAGGTGTGTATGTATGGCGTAAATGCTTCGGAATGAGCAATGCCCCCTATACAGAAATGGCAGAAACGCTTAAAAGAGATTTCGGCAAAACCCCAAACTTAGCTTTTAAGTTAAAATACAACCTGGTAAGTTTTAGCCCCAAACTATATCTTGCCCTATATCATGTTTTAATCTCATTATCTCAACAGCACAAAAACGGTAAAGCCAGGCAGTTCTGATTCTCAAAAAAAAGTAGCTAAAAGCCCCTTCGCTACTAAATTTTATCCCCGCCTAAGCACTCAATACACTAACCCTCCACAACCAATAGTTTTAAGTTTATTATAATATCTGTTCATTTAAGTCATTTTCTCTGCAGATGAACAAGGTACAGGCTATGTACGTGTAAAAAATTTTCATTTTTTTCTAAAAATCCCTACCATAGTGTATACGGTTCAAATACGCCGTTTTAAGAACCTAAAGCCAGTTTTTAAATGCTTTTTCAGCATCAAAAAACGCAAAAAGCCAATACTTACGAAATAAATTTATTGCCGGTTTTCGAAAAGTTGTACTTGTACAATTTGGATAAAATGAATGATACGTGAACAAAGTGTTTGAACCCTTTTCATCACGATCACGTTACATTTACTCGAACACCAATGTAAACCTTAATTAATTAGAGAGAGATATGAGAGTTAAACAGATTTCAGGTATGCCAATGATTAATCATAGCAGAAGCGCACGTTCATTACGATTGGTTGATGATTACCCCAACCAATTGAACAAAACAATTGCAGATAGTATTTACGATAGTGTAAACTATTCGTCGGGGCTGTATGTACAACATCGCCAGGAGCCACAGCAGGAGGTTAAAAAAGACGATGCTTTATTAACCATGCGGACAAGTATTTTTAATACAGCCCTGGTGATGATGAAACGCATTTTGCTGCGCATCTGGTCGTTCACCAAAAGCACTGTATTTTTTGTTTGGGCAGTGTTCAGGTTTATGTATTCGGCACTAGAATTTATGGTGCTATTTATTAAATTTTTATTTACCCAAAAACACTGGAGCAATTAATGAATTAATTTCATAATAATTTGACACTGGTTCGCACCCCACCGGATTCATCTTAAACCAAGCGCTGTTAACCTAATAACCTAACCTTCATGGGTAGTAAAGGACTCTAACTATGAGCCATAGCCATGATCAATACAATAGAAGATGAAAATAGTACTGCAACACGATCTTGAAAACCTAAAACAGTGTTTGTTAGACACTGCCGGCATTCACTCGGTTACCCCATCCATTTTTAGGGATCTTTCTTTACAGATCTATAAATCGACCAAGAAACAGGTAAGCGATTCTACCCTGAAGCGCATCTTCGGGTTTGCCGCCTATACTTTCCAGCCCTCGCTGTACACTTTAAATGTATTGGCCGAATTTTGCGGCTTTGCAAGCTGGGGTGAATTTTGTGCCAAAAACAAACAAACTGCCTTAGCAGCAAATAGAAACACGGAGCTACCAACCGAAAGCGATGTATTGTACAAAGCTTCCGAAATATCGCACCATACCTTACAGGCATTAAAAAACAAATCGGGCATACCTTTCTCGTTAACCATCCCCAGGGATTTTTTGGATGAGCATCTCGAGATTTTTTCGCATACCGAGTACCCGGTTACTATACTTACAGCCCCCGCCGGCTATGGTAAAACCATTGGCCTTTGCCATTGGGTAGAGGAACAACTTAACTTTAACAGGAAGGAAAACAATGGCAATATTATACTTTTTTTAAGTGGCAAAGTTTTAAACCGCATTAGTAACCAGGAAGATTTGCACCACTGGCTGCTTGCCTTATTAGGCATACCAATGGGTAATATTATGCTGGCCGATAACTTTCAGCAGCAAATACGCGATCATAAGTTTTTCCTCATTATCGATAGTTTTGATAATACCTCATTTAACGAGGAGCAACTGGATACGCTGTTCAGCATGCTGACCGATGTGATCTCTATTTACCAGGGCAACCCCAATTTTAAGATCATCCTTACTATGCGCTCGGCCTCATGGCTTAATTTTAAACGTGAGCTGCAATTACAAAACAAACTGGATGATTGCTTCGTGGGCTTTATGAGCGACCAAAACGAGGAAAGCAACGTAAGCCTGTTTACCGGCCACGAAATACAACTCATCAGCAACAAAATAAAACCGGGTGTTAAATTATCGCCAACGCTCGATTCTGAAATTGTATCGCTGTTCGGCTACCCGCTGTTTTTTCAATACTATTATCAAAAGAACCCTAAAACATTTGCTTTAAACGAGCTCGATGTATTCAGTACATACGAGGTGATC
>CAHJXH010000164.1 GCA_903644075.1 Sphingobacteriaceae bacterium
GATGGGGCCTACCTCTTCCCATTCCGAACAGAGAAGTCAAGCCCGTCAGAGCCGATGGTACTGCAGTAACATGTGGAAGAGTAGGTCGGCGCCCAATCTTAAAAAAGCCTTACATCATAACGATGTGAGGCTTTCTTGTTTTTATGGAGTGGTGAGTGGTGAGCGGTTGATTGTGAGTGGTTCTGCGATTAGAACCTAATCAACTTAATAAACAACACTACCCAATCAGCTAATTGAACACCAGTTATAACCTTAGATTAGGGTGGTGCGGACACTTAACTAAGTCCATAATATATTTTACCAAAGGCAGCAGGGGAACCAGGCTGCCTTTCTTTGTTTAGATCAGCGGAAGAAAAGACCACTGAACTAATGAACAAGTGAACCAATAAACCAATGAACGGTCATCCCTAAACCCGATAGCAGCGGATACCGGCCTGTGATTAAGGCCTGTGCAGTATAAGCGGATAGCGGGCCTGAACTAACCGATGAAATACTGCACTATCGTTTACTAAACTTCGTATCTCTATGTGGTATCCTATAATGTAGGTTTATTAGAGGATGATGCTTGGTTTAATAGTTTACAAACAAAAAGAAGTAACCAAATTATTCTGATTACTTCTTTAGCATTGCTGGTAGCTTATTGGGCTACTAAACATGTTTAATTATAAGATCTGATATAATATCCAGTTATCAGTTTCAAATACCTTGCGTAAGCTTACGTTGCTATTAGCCGATTTGTATAAAGTAACATACTTTAAATTGAGCTCTGTATAGCTGTTAGCGTTGTTTTTGTTGCTGGCTATTAAAACGTACCTGTCGTATTTTTGCGGTGCTTCTATGGCGCTTAAATACTCGTCCTGGTAAGGTAAAGTAAGAGAGCGTATATCTCTCGAAAAACTGGCTATCGGGTAAGCAATAGCATCGTCTAATAACACATGTGAAGTTTCGGGTAAATTGTTGATATAGTTTGCTACGCTTTTAACTTCTTCCTGACTATCTATAACCTTTTTGTGCAGCAGGCATGATATAAAGTTGCGTTCTTCGGCAATGGCCGATGTGTTAATAATGGAATAGCCGGTATAAACAGAAAGCACAACCATTATAATTAATACCACTTTAAACACCCCTTCGTTACGTACCGTACGGATTTTGGTAACAATACAAAGCAATGCCAGTATCAAGAATATGATATAGTACTGCTGTGGGATAAATACCTTGGCGTATTTAATTTTCAGGAATTCGATAAAGAAAAATGGCGTTAACAGCGTAAGCATCTGGTAGGTGTTATCCCTGAAAAGATAAAACGCCAGCAATATCAGCGGGAAAAATATAATTACCCTCGCCGATACCAGGATCGAAACTTCCGGCAATTTATGGGTTACAGTATCTTGTAGGGTGCTGTAATCAATTTTTTCGGCCAGTACGCTCCAGTTCGAATATGGACTATCAATAAAGTAGTTCAAGTCATTGGCGTGCGTAAGGTTAAGCATCTTGTAAATTAATACAGATGCCAGCGGTAATATGAAAAGGATGATGAATATAGCCATCGACTTACTGATCAGTTTCCGCCTTAAAGAGGGGTTATTGAAACTGAGGAAAAGCCGGAATATGGATTCTTTTTCGCCCAGGTTTAAGGTATGGATTGATATAGATAATACCAGTGGAATGAAAAAGAGGGTAAGCCAAACAAACTTATAATCGCAAAATATGAGCACCACCAAACAGATACTCGATACAGATACGTGGAATGTGGTGTTTGAATTATAGAACTTAAAGATGTTGAGATAGAATAGATAAAAGAAGATCAGCACCATATAGGTTGATTTTCCCGAGCTGCCGACGTATAAAATCCCCGGGTGAAACAGGAATAATAATAGAATAACCAGGATATAAAACTCATCGCCGGTACGCTTAAACAATGTACTGCAGATTAGATAAAACAACATACCCGTACCAAAAGCCGAAGCCATAATAGGGGCTACTGTATAACTAACTGCTGTAAATAAAAAAGTGCCATAAAAAGGTAGTAAAGGCGATGTTAAGCCCATTACTTTTAACCGGTTACCTACGCCTTCGAAAACGATTTTAGCTTTCTCTATTAGAAATAATTCTTCTTTATTAAAGTAACCAAGTTTGGCTGAGTACACTCCCCATACCAGGTAATAAACGGCAAGTATGAGGGCAAGGATGGCAATGTATAAGGTTTTATTCTGCTGTTTCATTTAACTACGTTAACGGCATTATTGACCTTACTTAAACCATGGTTGGTTTTTTCCCAGTAAAATGGTTTAACAATTAATTGATATAAGCCTTTATAAGCTGCTATAGAGTGCATTAACCAGTAAACAGGGTTAGCAATGGCAAACAAAATAAGCTCGTAATAACGCCTTTTAAATACGGCCATCATGTTTACATAAATCATGAGGATATTACCGATAAGCAGGTTAAAGATGGAAATAAATAACACCCAGTCTGGAAACAGCAAGCGGATAGTGCGCAGATCGAATACCAGGTAAGCTATAAATACGCTGAGCAGGAAAGGGTATAATAAAAACGTTATTGGCGTAGCGCCGATAAAGAAGTTAAAGCCTAAAAAGCCTTTCCAGCCAACTTTACGCCATAAGGTTACCGGGTTACGCATGTGTACCAGCCAGGTTTGCATGTAACCTTTAATCCAGCGGGAGCGTTGGCGAATCCAGTTAATAGGTTCGTTGTTGGCTTCCTCATAAGTGGTTGAGTTTACAATGGCTATTTTATAACCTTTTGCATAAGCCCGTACACCTAAGTCGGCATCTTCGGTAACGTTAAATGGGTCCCAGGCACCTAAATCAACCAACGCATCCAGTTTAAAGTGATTGCTGGTACCACCCAATGGGATGGGGATATCCAGGGTATCGAGGCCTGGCAACATATAATCAAACCAGTAAGAGTACTCCAGCGTAAACATACGGGTAAGGAAGTTCTCGTTACGGTTAAAATAATTTAATGCGCATTGTACGCATATAAAATGTGTAGGCAGTTTGCTAAACAGCTTAACTACTTTTTTAAGCTGATCAGTATCCGGGATGTCCTCGGCGTCATAAATAGTTAAATACTCGCCGCGGGCAAAGTGCAGGCCGTAGTTACATGCCTTGGGCTTGGTTTTAGGCATGTGATAAGGCACCACAATTACCTCAAAAACTGCAGGGAAATCAAGGTTACGAACCGCGTTTAAGGTTTTATCATCATCCTCTTCTATCAGTAGTTTAATATCCAGCTGCTCGCGAGGATAATCTAAACTTTGCAGGTTCCATACCAGTTTTTTAATCAGTTTATCTTCGCGATATACCGGTAGTAAAATAGTGTATATGGGTAGCTCATCATCAACTACCTGTTTTACTTCTTCTTTGGTTACGGCCTGGTGCAATTCGAACCGCGAACCAACCAATGCCAGAAATAATTTAAATGTAATGGCCACCAGGAATATAACACTGATGAATACATTGATAATAATGGATGTTAAAGTAAAGCTAAGTACCAGAAAAATACAGGTTATCGCTATCAACGAAAACATGGCGATAAGCTGCGGATTGGTAAAGGTAATTAATGCCGAACTTTTGGGATCATGATTAAGCAACTCAAATACTGCAGATTTTACATATGGTGTACCTATTAATTTATGGCTTAACCAAGTAATATCTAAGTCGTCGGCCAGGATAATTTCGGGCTCGCAATCATAGGTCGACTTAATAAATTCGATAAAAGGCTGATCGCTCGGATCGGCCATCAGTACAACTATTTTACCGTTTTCTTTACGGATAGGAAGGGCAACATGCTCGTCGGCAAATTTCAATTCAATTTGATCGAGTATCTCCCTGTCATACTCTTCTTCCCTTATCTGATGGAATACATGGCCGGCATTGCTTAACGAACGTTCGTAATTTTTGCGCGAAACATAACCAAAGTTCAGGATGATCTTGATCATAGACAGGCCAGAGCGTTCTGAGAATGCTTTTACTTTGATCAGATCGGCCACAGACATAAAACCATCCTTAACCAGCAGATCTGGTATGGGCATGTTTTTATAGTTTGTGGAAGCGCCGGTAAAACCAGCGCCCTGATCCATAGCACTTAACTCGTTAATATCTTCTGGCATGTATGTTAATTACAAAATTATTAAATGCTCGCTTACGTTTTTGTTATGCTTATTCGTTGATGATCTCCTGAGATTTCTGAACCTTGAACCTTACGTAAAGGAATGAAACCAGGATCAGGATCAGGATACCCAACAGGATAAACAGGTTGTAATTTTCCCAGAAACGTGATAATGCGCTTTTGGTATCTACATACTCTAAGTTTTCGCTCGATTTACTGATGTTAAACAAGTATTTATTATTGTTAACATCGGCAATACATACGTTACTCGATAGTGTCGACAGCTGCTCGGTAATGGAACGTGAGGCCGCCAGGAAGGCATTACTCAGGTTTTTACCAGTTGCTGTCAATACAAGGCAGGCGTTGTTGCTTCGCCCATAAAATATCTGCGCTAAACCATTGGACACGGAATCGGAGACGGTGTAGACGACCTCGTTATTATTATTGTTGTAAAGCCTGAAATCATGGTCGAACTTGATTGGGGCATCCGGAAACTCTTCGATCAAGGGGTCGTTTCTCGACAAGAGGGCTACAATGTTATATTTTTTTAGATCGCCTTTGTTGTTTTTCAGGTCGTCTGAATAAATAAACTCAGGGAAGTTATTAGCGTTGATGTTGTTGTTCAACTCATAAATAATTTCGCCCATTGCACCTGCAGCATATTTAGCATAATCGCGGCTTACCACAATACGGGTAGTACCCGAGTTAAATGCTTCGGGATATTGATAGAAACTTAAGTCGTTAGAGATAAATGGATTTTTTGATTCCAGGTATGATTTATCAACGTCAATCTCGGCAAAGAAATTGGTGAAGCTGCTTGTACAGTTACCGCTGGTAGGGTGAAACCTGAACTCGGCTATCAGCGTATTGTATTTATGGTGCTGGTAACGGTTAATGGTTACCGATGTATTGAGTTTACCGGATGCATCCAGCTTTTCACTGCTGATTAACATACCGTTCAGGTAAACGTTAAAATAACCACGATCGCTTAACGCCAATGCGCTGTAGTTAGCCACAAAACGGATCTCAACTTCTTTTGGTGTAAAGCTGAAATCGCTATTTTTAAAGTTATAAACTGTTTTTAATGAACCCACGCCCGATGCAAAGTTGGTTAAGCCTCCCAGCTGGCGAAGCGTTAGTTTAGAACGGTTTTCGTCGATCGTTTTAAAGAAGTTATTGGTAGCGTTGTTAATTAACAGGTAATCGCCAAAGGTTGAGTTAAGGATGTTCATATTACCCAATGCGGTAATTGTTTTCTCATAACCCGGCTCATCACCACCTGTAACAAATAAAATTTCTTCTGGTACCTGGTGGGTTTGCACAGAACGTGCAGGGATAATCTGGCCGTTTACAGTAACTAAGTTAGTAACGGTATCAGTTACACTGATAACCGCTTTATGCAAATAGAATAGACCCTGGCCACTGCCTGGGTTAATCTTAATCAGGTTGCGCTTATCGCCGGCAATTTGACCGATTGAACCCACCATAATATAATTGTGGATGGTATCTGGCAAGTGTCCGGCTTCAACCACCTGTACATTTTTAATGTCTGATTTTTTTAAACGTGCATAAGCCCAGGCCACAGCCTTTAAATCGTGCAGGGTTGGGTTTGCAGGGTATACAATAGCAGTTTTAGACTCGAATGAATTTGAGATATTAACGTTATTGAAAAAGTTGGTATTGCTTTTATTAAGCGCCAGGTAAGAGTTACCTTTTACTTTTAACCACATGGCAGGGTTATCCAAATCGTGGCAAATATCATCTGTAATGGTTAACAGTGTGCGGATCTGAATTTTAACGTAGCGGCGATCTGGCGATAAATCATTGCGGCTTAAGTTCAGTATTACCTTTTGGATAGAATCTTTACTTAAACGTGCGCTATAGGCCGGCTTATCATTGATTAATACGTTGATGTATGATTTATCTTTGATAAGTGCTTGAGATGGCTCAAAAAATAGAACCAGCTTACTACCGTTCATTTCCATAAACGGATCAATTTTTACGTAGTAAGCGCTTGAACCGCTCATACCAGTTATAGCATCATCATCGCGCCCAAGAGATTTGAACGTTATAATGCTTTGCTGGGCCGAGGCTGCATTGCCAAAAAGGACAATAAAAAACAGGAGTGATAAAAATTTATTCATCGGGTTGTGTGCTATTCTATTAATTGATCACGTTAAATTCTACTCTGAAATAGTTGCCGTTATAATCGCTACGGTAGCTTAGTTCGCCGCCCATTTCCTGGGTCATTAATTTGGCTATTGATAAACCAAGGCCTAAACGGCTGCCGGTGGCACTGCCGCTGTTGGCATCGTTTAAAGTTTTTAATTTGCTAAACATGGTGTCCAGCTCTTCCTGGCCAATGGCTATACCTTCGTCAATAATCTCGAATACAAATTTTTGGCGTTGCAGGCTGGTAGCTACTTTAATGTTATTGTTGGTTTGCGAAAACTTAATGGCGTTAGAGAGCAGGTTTTGGAAAACCTGACCGGTGAATACCTTATCTAATCTCACATTAAGCGGCAGTTTCAATATATTGTCAACCAGGGTAATGTTTTTCATCTGGGCAGTTTCCTGCAAGCCTTTAAATACATATTGAACCTCTGAGTTGATATCGAAAATCTCGGCGTTGAACTTAATCTCTGGCGATTCGATCTCTTTTACATCCATCAGCATATTAAGCATATACTGCATTTTTTCGGCCGACTCCTGGATGTATTGCAAAAATTCTTTCTGATCGGTACTTAAACGGTACTCCTCATCCTTAATCATGTTATTACTCATAATAACCGAACCGATCAGGTTTTTAAGGTCGTGGCCTGCTATATTAATGAAGCTGTTTTTTTGCTCATCAAGCTTACGCAGTTTTTCGTACTGCATATCAATAATGTTGTTTTTCTCAACAATATCCTTGTTTTGCTGCTTCAATTGCTCGTTCGATTTTTCGATCATGATCTGTGATTTCACATCGCGTTCGGTCACTTTATAACGGGCGCTCACAATAAGGCATGATATAACGCTGATGATAAAAAAGTACTGGCCTCCGTTGCTGATATACAAATCTAAGGGGTACTGGTTAAGTGTATTAAAAAATACTGTTAACAAAACCAATGCAATAATTACCTGTATTACTGAGTTAATAGGCTCCCAGAACACCTGTAGGTTAAAAAACAGGATAATGGCCGAGTATATTAAAAAGAAAACGGTTAACTCTTGTATGTTTACAACATTACAAAGTACTGCCGATGGTATGGATAGCAGCAGGAAAGCAATGTGGAGCAATATGCGATAGTCGTACTTCCGGGTTTGGAAAAAAGTATAAAGCCCCAGTATAACTAAAACGAGGATTATCCTTACAATTAAAAATTGAATCCAGACGTCGGTTGCATAAATAAAATCAACAATGCTTAAAAGGGGGTACAGAAATATAATTGTCCAAATAATATTATTAGTCTGGTACCAGGCCTTCTTGTTGCTTTCTTTAGCAAATTCTTCTTTACTTATTTGAACAAACATTATCTAATATCGTAAATTAATCAGTCTAAGCAATGAGTTTGGGTGTGAAGATAAACCGAAAAAACCAGTTTTTGAAGCAATTAACAGGTTTGTTTACTCCTGCGTTGTACTTATATATGGTTTTATTGGGGTTGATGCTTCACCTAAATGCGCATTGTCAAACTGCAAAAACTAAACCAATTGATAATGGTCAGCGCAATGTCTTATTCGCCAAAGCTGCCGGACTGAACAATGGGGTAAGTATCTCATGGCTTGAGCAGACCTGGAATACCAGCGCACTACAGCACAAGCCATTCACTGATGAAGATTTCGTATTACTTAAAAAACTGGGTTTTAAAAGCATCCGCTTGCCGGTTGCGTTTGAATATTATAACAGTAAGCATATTTCAACCAACCATATTTTAACGTATGTTGATGCTGTGCTTAAGCAGTGTAAGCGTTATGGCTTTAAACTTGTAATTGACTACCATGGCGGCGAAATAAATGATAATAACTATGCTGACGCCACTAAAAAGGCGATTACCAATTGGTTAACAATCTGCAAGCATTATAAAAAAGAAAGCCCGGCCCGTCTTTTTTTCGAGATTTATAATGAGCCGCCGCACATGGACCCGCAGAAATGGAAAGACGCTGCTTATAATATGGTAACGGCAATCCGCACGATTGATAAACAACGGATATTGTTAGTTGGAGCATCAAATTTCAATAGCATTTATGAGCTGAGCCGTTTTGTAAGGCTGGCCGATGAGCGCATTATTTATACCTTCCATTTTTACGAACCTTTTTTCTTTACCCATCAGGGGGCAGAGTGGGTTGGCGATCAGGTGAGTACAACCGGGGTGCCTTTTCCTTACGATGGGAAAATATTCCCCAGTTAAATCCAAAAGCTAAAGGTACATGGGGCGAAACCAACTATAATCAATATTCGCATGACGGTAATGAGCAGTCTGTTAAAGATAAACTGCAGATTGTTAAAAACTGGAGCCATAAATACGCTGTGCCCATACTATGCAGCGAATATGGCGTTTATAATAAATACGCTGATGCCGATAGCCGTTGCCGTTATATTAAAGCAGTAAGAAAAAACCTCGCAGCATTGCATATACCGGGTATGCTGTGGGATTATAATACAAACTTTTCTGTCTTTACCGGCAAGCCGTCCCTGGCGCATTTAGCCCCATGTTTTAAGGATGCATTGGTTGCTAATTAAAACCAATTAAAAAAATAGGTATAAGTAGTTAAAACCACTAACTTTACCAGCTGTTATATACATATATGAAGTTTTTTGCTGAGCAGCGTAGAGAAGTAATGATGCATATTGAAAAATATATGCTCGAGAAGATGTGGGATTTTTTGAAACCCATCGACGAAAACTGGCAACCATCAGATCTGCTGCCGGATTCGACCCGCGACTCTTTCTTTACAGAGATCAAAGAACTTCAGGAAAGTGCCAAAGGTTTATCTTATGATCTTGTTGCCGTATTAATTGGCGATACCATTACCGAGGAAGCTTTGCCGACTTATGAATCATGGTTAACTATGGTTGATGGTGTGGATATGAGCGAAGACAATGGCTGGATGAAATGGACCCGCCACTGGACTGCCGAAGAAAACCGCCACGGCGATTTACTAAACAAATACTTATACCTGAGTGGCCGTGTGGATATGCGTGCCATGGAGGTATCAACCCAATACCTGATTGCCGATGGTTTTGACATTGGCACCGGTACCGACCCTTACCGTAACTTTATATACACCTCTTTTCAGGAACTGGCTACCAATGTATCGCACAGGCGCGTAGCTGCTTTATGTAAAAAAGAAGGTGATAACTTACTGGCTAAAATGTGCGGTGTTATTGCTGCCGATGAAGCACGCCACGCAAAAGCCTACAAACACTTTATGAGTAAAATTTTTGAAGTTGACCCTAACGAAGCTATGGTTGCCTTTGAAGATATGATGCGTCAAAAAATTGTGATGCCTGCACATTTCCTGCGTGAGGTTGGCTTAAAGATCGGCCAAACATTTGGTCACTTTACAGATGCTGCGCAACGTTTAGGCGTTTACACTGCCTTAGACTATGTGGACATTATGAAAAGCCTGATCGAGGAATGGCATATCGAAAGCATGCCAGACCTGAACGAAGCCGGTGAAAAAGCACGCGATTACATTATGGCATTGCCAGATCGTTTAGTGCGTGTTGCCGAGCGTATGAAGAACCCAGGTTTAGAGTACAAGTTCAGCTGGATTGCGGTTTAAGACGCATCCTCAATATTCTTAATTTTCTTTCTGCCCGGATACTCCAGGAACAAATTGTTTAGGATGTCTTCGAGGGTTAATGAATTAACATCGTCTGTATAATGTTCAGATTTGATGACGTGCATCTCATTGCCCAGTATTTCTATACGATACAGAAAGCTGTCATATAATTCGGGATTGGTAATCTCAATCGCTCCGTCATTGTTTACAATGTTAAAGCTGATCTCAGTATGGCGTCGTTCCTGAAACAGCGGGTTAAGCTCCTGGTTCAGGAAATGTTCTAATTCATCGGCTAGTACCGGCTTGGTTGTTTTAATGATTTTCATGGTAGTATAATTACAAGCAGTTGAGAGATATTGTTTTGCTGCTTTATTTAGGTTTTAAAGTTTAAAACAGATATAATTGGTAAAACGTTCTATCATTATGCAATACAAATTACTGGGCCGCTCGGGCCTCAAAGTTTCTGAACTGTGCCTCGGCACAATGGGTTTTGGTACCGAAGGCGGCTGGGGCGCTGATAAAGAAACCAGCTTTGCCATTATGGATGAGTTTGCCAATGCAGGCGGTAATTTCCTGGATACCGCCAACGTTTATAAGCTCGGTACCAGTGAGAAAGTCATCGGCGAATATATCAGTAACCATGACCGCGATTACTTCGTGCTGGCCAGCAAATACACGCTGAAAGATAATATGACCAACCCCAACGCATCGGGCAATAACCGCAAAAATATGATGCGTAGTGTGGAGGAAAGTCTAAAAAGATTAAAGACTGATTTTCTGGATGTATTGTACCTGCACATCTGGGATAATATTACACCGATAGATGAAGTACTGCGTGGGTTGGATGACCTGATCCGTCAGGGTAAAATTAATTACGCAGCCATTAGCGATACCCCGGCCTGGGTAGTAGCTAAAGGAAATACCCTGGCTGAGCTGATGGGCTGGAGCCAGTTCATCGCCTTGCAGGTTGAATACAGCCTGATACAACGCACACCCGAGCGCGAGCTAATTCCAATGGCTAAGCATTTCGGTATGACGGTTACGCCATGGGCACCATTGGCAGGTGGGGCCTTAACCGGCAAATATATCAAAGGCGAACAAGGCCGCGTAAAAGCCGAAAGTAACCGCCGCGACGAAAATAGCGAACGCATAACCAAAGTAGTAATGGCCATTGCCGACGAAGTTGGTGTATCGCCAGCCCACGTAGCTTTAAAGTGGATCATGCAGCAAGGTTTCTCCTGCACACCAATTGTAGGTGCCACCAAAGTAGACCAACTGAAAGATAACCTCAAAACGATAGACCTCACTTTAACTGCCGACCATCTGAAACGCCTGGATGAAGCCAGCGCTATTAAACTAGGTTTCCCCGGTGATTTTTTTAATGAGGATGCCGTGAAAGTGAATTCATTTGGTGGGTTTTATGATAGGGTAGAGAAGAGAAGTTAGGGATTTCGGAGTTCGGATGTTCGATTTCGGATTTACAATCAACTTGCGCGCGTTTGCAGCGCGTGCTTTACACTGGGCATTTGTAATGCCCAG
>CAHJXH010000165.1 GCA_903644075.1 Sphingobacteriaceae bacterium
AGTTGCTCGAGCAGAAAGTAAAAGTAAAGAAAAAAACCCCTCCCAACCCTCCCCAAAGGGGAGGGCTTCTTGTGTTTTTTTTAGCTAATTACTTCTCCTCCCCTTTGGGAAGGCCGGGAGGGGTTTTTCTTTATCTGTTTTTTTATATATTTGGTTTTTAACTACCTGTAAAATAACACCACATGATTAAAAAGATATTATATACCGCACTGATTGCCCTGCCGGCAATGAGCTTTGCGCAAACAGAAGCCCCTAACTTTACTATTAAAGGAAAGATTGGCACATTCAATGCACCGGCTAAGGCTTATTTAAGCTACCGTGTAGGTACTAAAGGCGTAACAGATTCGGTTGTATTGGTTAATGGTGCTTTTGAATTTAAAGGCACAATTGCCGACCCCGCACAGGCCAATTTGTTTGTAAACCCTCAGGGTAATGGTATACACCCACCGTATGATTATACCGACCTGTACATTGATAAAGGTACAACCACTGTTAATAGTGCCGATTTTGCTAAAAATGCAACTGCTACAGGTACCAAAATTAGCGAAGAAAATGCCAAATACCAGGCAGCCTTAAAACCGGTTAATACCGAGTACGAAGCAATTGAAGCTAAAGAGAAAGCCGCAGGTGATAACCCTACTGCAGAGCAAAAGAAAGAATTTGATGCTTTAGAAAAAGCTGCCGACAATAAAGAAAAAGCAATTACCAAGAAATTTATTGAAGAAAATCCATCTTCTGTAATCAGCTTAAATGCTTTGCGCAGCTATACCTATAGTGCCGATTATAAAGACCTGGACCCGATGTTCCACCATTTATCGCCAGAAATCCAAAACAGTACTTCTGGTAAAAAGTATGCCGAACAATTAGATAAATTGAAAGGTGTTGCATACGGCGCTACTGCCCCTGAGTTTGCTATGGCAGATACCAATGGTGTAAGCGTAAAGCTGTCATCATTCCGTGGTAAATATGTTTTGGTTGATTTCTGGGCATCATGGTGCGGCCCTTGCCGTCACGAAAACCCGAACGTGGTTAAAGCCTATAACCAGTTTAAAGACAAAAACTTTACCATCCTGAGCGTATCATTAGACCGCCCGAATGCTAAAGACAAGTGGTTGGCCGCTATCCACAAAGATGGCTTAACCTGGACTCACGTATCTGACCTTAAGTTCTGGGATAACGATGCCGCCAAACTTTACGGTGTACAAGCCATACCGCAAAACTTCCTGTTAGACCCTAATGGTAAAATCATCGGCAAAAACCTTCGCGGTGCCGATTTGGTTGATAAACTAAATGAAGTTCTGGCTAAAGGTAAAAGTAATAGCAAAGCGGAGTAACCCTTCGTTAAGATATAAACAAGAAAGGCCTTCGGTTACCGAAGGCCTTTCTATTTATCTTTAATTTTGTCATCTCGTTGCCAATGCTTCATCGGCCTGTACACGACGAGATTGCCACGTTATCGCAGCAATGACAAGTTTTTGCGTGGTGGTCTTGTATCTTGGTTTATGGCTCTTGCTTCTAAATTAAAGCAGGTCAAACCCTATATCTTTCCTGAAATACTTTCCATCGTAATAAATGCGGCTGGCATCAAGTGTGGCCTGTTGCAGGGCATCAAACATGGTGTCCTGTAAAGAAGTAATAGCCAGCACACGCCCGCCCGAAGTTTTGATATCATCACCATCGGCGTAAGTGCCTGCCTGAAACACGAATGATCCGCGTACATTTTCCATACCCGTAATTACATCGTTTTTCATGTACTCGCCAGGGTAACCGCCTGCTACGCAAACTACGGTGGCAGCAACTTTGTTGGATATGATGAGTTCTTTGGTATCAAGGTTGCCTTCAGCCACGCCTTTAAACAGGTCGGCCAGGTCAGATTCTATGCGTGGTAAAACGCTTTCAGTTTCCGGGTCGCCCATGCGGCAGTTGTATTCAATTACGTAGGGCTCGCCTTCGCAATTCATCAGGCCGATAAAAATGAAACCTTTATAAGGGATGTTGTCTTTCTTTAAGCCTTCAACTGTTGGGATAATCACACGTTCGTGCACCTTATCCATAAAATCTTTACCGGCAAAAGGTACCGGCGAAACCGAACCCATGCCCCCGGTATTTAAACCGGTATCACCTTCGCCAATGCGTTTGTAATCTTTGGCTTCGGGTAGTACTTTATAATTGGTGCCATCGCTCAGTACAAATACCGAAAGTTCGATGCCCTGTAAAAATTGTTCGATAACCACCTTCGAGCTTGCATCGCCAAATTTGGCCATGGTCAGCATTTCGGTTAGCTCCTGTTTGGCTTCTGCTATGGTGGTGCAAATTAATACACCTTTGCCCGCTGCCAAGCCATCGGCTTTTAATACGATGGGTAAACCTGCGGTTTCGAGGTAGGTTAAACCTTGCTGTAAAGTTTCGGCAGTGAAAGTTTCAGAAGCGGCAGTCGGGATGTTGTGGCGGTTCATAAACTGCTTAGAAAAATCCTTGCTGCCTTCTAACTGCGCACCCTCTTGCTGCGGGCCAATTACCGGGATATGGCGCACCTGCTCATCATTCAAAAAGAAATCGTGGATACCTTTAACCAGCGGTTCTTCGGGGCCAACAACAATCATATCGATATTATTGGATAGGGCAAAAGCCTTGTGGGCTTCAAAATCGGTAACCTTAATATCTACGTTGGTGCCAAACTGGGCCGTACCGGGGTTGCCGGGTGCAATAAATAATTGCTGGCATAATGGACTCTGAGTTAATTTCCAGGCGAAGGCGCTTTCCCTACCGCCGGAACCAATGAGCAGGATGTTCATGGGGGTCAAAGATAGAGTTTTAGTTGGGAGTCCGGAAGTCTGTGAGTCGGGAAGTCCGAAAGCAGCTCTTTAATTCATGAGGCTATGAGTCAGAACAATGCTTGAATATGGTTATATTGTATCCAAACATTCACCTGTCATGAAAGCAATCAAAATTTTAATCCTGCTGCTGTGTTTTACTTCGGCATGCATCGCCCAAACAGATTTTAATGGCACGGCAAAGGACCGGGCAGACTTAGCCAAAACAAGCGAAATAATTCATCAAGCATTTTTTGATGGCAATGCAGATGCTGTAATGTCCTGCCATCATCCGGATGTGATCAAATCTTTTGGCTATAATAGTTATATAGTTGGTGCCGATAGCGTACGTGCAGGTTTGGTCGCCACATTTAAGAGCACACATCTGGAGTTTCTTGAAAATAAGGTGGAGAGCTCACTCTTTAATGGCAATACAGCAGTTGAAACTTATTTGTTTACTATTAAAGGAACGCCCAAAAATGGCAACAAGCCTTTTATATTTAAAGGTCGGTCTATTGTTGTTTATGTGCGGTATAAAAAGAGCCCCACCGGTTGGGCATCGATAAGGGAAGTGGTTCAGCCGGCGCCGTAAAGTAATAGAGCCACTTGCCAAAGTTTTTAATCATCGGTAAATTGCCAGCGTCATGAAAGTTCTGTATCTAATAATAATCCTGTGCTTTACTAATATCTGCTTTGCTCAAAAGATAAAGAGTGATCTGGAGAAAGAGAATTTAAAGGGTAATGTTTTATCGGTAACCACTACCCAACGGGATACGGCCACCAATAATATCATCACTAAAGAAATAGCTACTTATAATAATGATGGCAACCTGGTATCAAAAATCCGGTATGATTCCCTTTTTAAGGGCGATACCGCCAGCATGAGAATTGGCTATGAGTACAGAAATCATCGGCTTGTAGAGTCGGTTCGGTATCATACGGTTAAAAAATCGGCGGTTCGATCTACCTATTCTTACCATACTTTAGAAAACGAAGTGGATCAACGCGATTATACTTTTCGTGATAATGCCCTTCTCGGAAGTTTTTTATCTAAGTATGACGAAGCAGGAAATATAACCAAACTTACCACCTATGATATGCACAACCATATAGCTATGCAAACCTATTATAAATATAACCATGGTAATTTAGTTAGCGAGGATAGGAAGCCTGTTAACACCGAAGCATATACAATTACGAGGGCTTATGACGCTATGGATAATAAAATGAGCGAGACTGCTCCTGATGCCAGAAGCAAAACAAAGACAACTATCTACCACTACTTTAATTACGACAAACAATATAATTGGCTATCGATGGATGAGCCGGGTGATAATACCCGTATTACCGAACGGAAAATAATATACTACCAGTAGAGTTGTCGGTTGTCAGTTATCTGTTGTCAGTCGGTAATAAAAATGGGTTTTCATCATATAATCAAGGTGTTTTGAACAGTGGGTTGATCCTGAAAACCGATAACAGACAACAGACAACAGAATTTTTTCCTAACTTTACCTGCCATAATGACTTTTACATTCGTATGGCGTAATTGTTGAAGTGATAGAGATTATATTATAAACAAAGCATGTTAGGATTTATCAGTAAGCTCTTCGGTAATAAATCGGAAAGAGACTTAAAAAGCATACAACCTTTAGTTGAAAAGATAAAAGCGGAATTCGCGAAGCTCGGAGACATTAGTAATGACGAGCTGCGTGCCATGACGCTTGACTTTAAAGAAAGGATTGCACAGGGGCTTGCAGACATCGATAATGACATTCAGTCAGCAAAAGAGCAGGCAGAAAGTCCTGAAATGGGCGTTGACGAAAAAGTTGACTTATATACCCAGATCGATAAGTTAGAGAAAGACCGTAACAAAGCGCTCGAAGAGATATTGTTAAATATCCTTCCCGAAGCTTTTGCCGTGGTTAAAGAAACTGCCCGCCGCTTTAAAGAAAACAAAACGATTGAGGTTACTGCCTGGGATAGCGACCGTGAGCTTGCTGCAAAGAAAGCCAACGTTGTTATTAAAGGTGATAAAGCTATACACCATAATACCTGGAAAGCCGCCGGAAACGACGTTACCTGGGATATGGTACACTACGATGTACAGTTGATTGGTGGTATTGTATTGCACCAGGGTAAAATTGCCGAGATGACCACAGGTGAGGGTAAAACCTTAGTGGCCACCTTGCCTGCTTACCTTAACGCACTTGCCGGCCAGGGTGTACACATTGTAACTGTGAATGATTACCTGGCACGCCGTGACTCGGAGTGGATGGGCCCGTTATACGAGTTTCATGGTTTAACTGTTGATTGTATCGACAAGCACGAGCCAAACTCTGAAGAGCGCCGCAAAGCTTACGCATCTGATATTTGCTTTGGTACCAACAACGAATTTGGTTTTGATTACCTGCGCGATAACATGACCCGCACACCGGAAGAACTGGTGCAGCGCAAACTGCATTTTGCCATGGTGGATGAGGTGGATTCGGTATTGGTGGATGATGCCCGTACGCCTTTGATTATCTCAGGCCCAATCCCTCGTGGTGATGAGCATGAGTTTTATCAATTAAAACCACGCATTCAGCGTTTGGTTGATGCACAAAAAGCATATATCAATGGTGCCTTAAACGAAGCTAAAAAACAAATTGGTGAAGGTAAAACCGGACCCAATGAAGGTGGTATGGCCTTATTACGCGCGCACCGTGGTTTGCCAAAGAGCAAAGCTTTAATTAAGTTTTTGAGCGATGGCAGCAACAGAAGCTTATTGCAAAAAACAGAGAACTATTACATGCAGGACCAGGGTAAAGAAATGCCTTTGGTTGATGCCGACCTGTTCTTTGTGATCGACGAAAAAAATAACTCGGTTGAACTGACCGAAAAAGGTATCGAACTGATTACCGCTTCGGGCGAAGATCCTCATTTCTTTGTAATGCCCGATGTAGGCGGCGAAGTTGCTGAGATCGAAAAATCGACTATGAGCGCTGAGGAGAAAGTTGCCCGTAAGGATGAGCTGATGCGCGATTTCTCGATCAAATCTGAGCGTATCCACTCGGTTAACCAATTGTTGAAAGCCTATACTTTGTTTGAAAAAGATACAGAGTATATCCTGGATGAAGGCAAGGTTAAAATTGTAGATGAGCAAACCGGCCGTGTATTGGATGGCCGCCGTTACTCTGACGGTTTACACCAGGCTATCGAGGCTAAAGAAAATGTTAAGGTTGAAGATGCTACCCAAACTTTTGCTACTGTAACGCTGCAAAATTACTTCCGTATGTACCACAAACTTTGCGGTATGACGGGTACTGCCGTTACCGAAGCCGGTGAGTTATGGGAAATTTATAAACTGGATGTGGTAGAAATACCAGCTAACAAAGGCATCCAGCGCGATGATCGCCAGGATTTGGTGTATCGTACCATGCGCGAAAAATACAATGCCGTTGCCGATGAGATTGTTAAACTAACAGAAGCCGGCCGCCCGGTACTGGTAGGTACAACCTCTGTTGAGATTTCGGAATTAGTAAGCCGTATGCTTAAGCTGCGCGGTATTAAACACAACGTACTGAACGCCAAATTGCACCAGAAAGAGGCCGACATTGTGGCCGAAGCCGGTAAATCTGGTACTGTTACCATTGCTACCAACATGGCCGGCCGTGGTACGGATATTAAATTGGGCGAAGGTGTTAAGGAAGCCGGTGGTTTGGCCATTGTAGGTACCGAGCGCCATGAATCGCGCCGTGTCGATCGCCAGTTACGTGGTCGTGCAGGTCGTCAGGGCGATCCGGGTTCTTCACAGTTCTTCGTATCGTTAGAGGATAACCTGATGCGTTTATTCGGATCAGAGCGTATCTCTAACCTGATGGTGCGTATGGGTATCGAAGAAGGCGAAGTAATTCAGCACTCAATGATCACCAAATCTATCGAGCGTGCACAGAAAAAAGTAGAAGAAAATAACTTTGGTATCCGTAAGCGTTTGTTAGAGTATGACGATGTGATGAACTCACAACGTACTGTAATTTATGCTAAACGTAAAAATGCCCTGTTTGGCGAGCGTTTGGATGTTGATTTGAGCAACACTATTTTCGATGTAATTGAAGATGTGGTTACCGAATACAAAGAATCAAACAACTATGCAGGTTTACAGTTGGAAATTATCCGCCTGTTCTCTTTCGATGTTGAGTTAAGCCAGGATGAGTTTGCAGGTTCGACCATTGCCAAACTAACCGACAAAGTTTTTGCAGAGGTAACAGATTTTTACCACCGCAAGCAAGAGGCTATTGCAGCCCAGGCTTATCCGGTGTTGAAAGATGTATTTGATACCCGCGGCGAGTATGTAGAAAACATAGTGGTACCGTTTACTGATGGTATCCACGGCATACAAGTAGCAGTGCCGCTTAAAAAGGCAATAGAAAATCACGGTTTAGAGGTGTTTAAATCTTTCGAGAAAAACGTAACCTTATCGCTGATTGATGATGCCTGGAAAGAGCACCTGCGCGAAATGGATGAGTTAAAGCAATCGGTACAGAACGCGGTTTACGAGCAAAAAGACCCGTTATTGGTTTACAAGTTCGAAGCGTTTGAACTATTCCGCTCGATGCTGGCCAACGTGAATAAAGAAATGGTTAGCTTCCTGTTCAGAGGTGGTATCCCGCAGCAGCAGGAGCCTGACGAAATTGAGGAAGCACGCCCTCAGCCTAAAACAGATATGCGCCAGATGCGTACATCTAAACCAGAGCTGATGCAGGACGGAAGCGGCATTGAACTGGCCGACATGCCGGATGCGCCAAAAGCAACCCCGATACGTGTTGATCCAAAAATTGGCCGTAACGACCCTTGCCCTTGCGGTAGCGGTAAAAAGTTTAAAAACTGCCACGGCGTAGGCGAAGGATAAGAACCCCACCCAACCCTCCCCAGAGGGGAGGGCTTTTATAAAAATAAAAGTTTTTGTCATTCTGAGTTATAAAATCCGTGGCCTCTAAGGGTTCAATGACATGTTTGAAAATCAGCCACTTAATAAACATGTCATGGGTAGTGCTAACGAAGAATCTTCTTCAACAGACAAGCGTCTTTAAGAAGATTCTTCACTGCGTTCAGAATGACAAATTATGTTTTAGAAGAAATATAAATTTGTCATTGCGAGGAGGTACGACGAAGCAATCTTGTAGCTATACAGATTGAAGATAGTATACGACGAGATTGCCACGCTATCGCTCGCAATGACATACTTGTTTAAAGAAGATTCAATGAAAAACACAGCATCCCCTTACAAAACCCTTTTGTATATCACCGGATGCTGTTTTTTTATGCTTTGCACTTTAGCGTCCCATGCCCAAACCCGCGGCAAAGTAGAAGTAATTAAAGACCCCCGTGTTGATACGCTGATTAACCGCAAGCTTAACGGTGGTGGCCCGGGCGGGTTCTCCTCATCAGGCTACCGGGTGCAGGTTTACAACGGGGCAGATCGTAATGCGGCTTACAGGGCTCAGGCCAAATTTTTACAGAGCTATCCCGATATTCGTACCTATATTACCTATAACGAACCCAATTTTAAGGTGCGTGTAGGCGATTTCAGAACCAGGTTAGAGGCTACCAAAATGATGGAACAATTGAAGGCCTGGTTCCCGCTAATGTTTATTATCCCGGAAAAAATTAATCCACCAAAACTGGATTCAGATACACAGAACTAATGATTAAAGAACGTATACAGCTAATTGCTGAAGAAATTTTTAATGATGTGGTTAGCAATCGCCGCCACCTGCACACCAACCCCGAACTGTCATTCCACGAAGTGGCTACCTCGGCGTTTGTGGCATCTAAGTTAGATGAGCTGGAAATCCCTTATGTGCGCATGGCAGATAACGGACTGGTAGGGTTAATCGTAGGCAACAAACCTTCTGACAGGGTGGTTGCCCTGCGTGCCGATATGGATGCACTGCCTATTACAGAAATCAATGATGTGCCTTACAAATCGCAAAATGTGGGTGTAATGCACGCATGCGGTCACGATGCGCATACTTCATCGTTATTGGGCACGGCCACTATTCTGTCGCGCATGAAGAATGATTTCGGCGGTACTATTAAACTGATCTTTCAACCGGCTGAAGAAAAGTTGCCGGGCGGCGCTAACCTGATGATACAGGAAGGTGTATTGGAAAACCCGAAGCCACAGGCGGTAATCGGCCAGCACGTAATGCCGTTTATCGATGCCGGTAAAGTTGGTTTTCGTGCCGGTAAGTACATGGCCTCTACAGATGAGATCTATGTTAAAGTAATTGGTAAAGGCGGCCACGGTGCACAGCCACAACAAAATATCGACCCGGTTATTATCACTGCCCACATGCTAACCGCATTGCAGCAGGTGATCAGCCGTTTTGCCGATCCTAAAAATCCATCGGTACTGTCATTCGGTAAAGTAATTGCCAATGGCGCTACCAACGTAATCCCTAACGAGGTTTACCTGGAAGGAACTTTCCGTACGATGGACGAGAAATGGCGCGCCGAAGCACATATCCGAATGAAAAAACTGGCCGAAGGCTTGTGCGAAAGTATGGGGGCTAAATGCGAGTTCAACATCATGAAAGGTTATCCATACCTCATTAACGAAGAAAAATTGACTGCCAATGTTAAAGGTTTTGCAGTTGATTATCTGGGCGAAGAAAACGTACTAGATCTGGATATTTGGATGGCAGGCGAAGATTTTGCCTACTTCTCACATGCAGCCGATAGCTGTTTTTACCGCTTAGGTACCCGTAACGAAAGCCGTGGCATTACCTCATCGGTGCACACACCTACTTTTGATATTGAAGAAACTGCCTTATTAGGTGGTACAGGCTTAATGGCTTACATTGCTTTAAAGCAATTAGGAAACTAAGCCCGGCAAATGAAGAAATTTATTTTAAGCATAACCTTTGTGTTGATGGGCTTTTGCGCCCTGCATGCCCAGCAGATCAACAGGTTTAACCCGGATACGATCAAGTCGGTGGTGATTGATTCGAATATCGTCAACATTAAATCGCATAAATTAAATGCGCAGGATTTTATTGACGCTGTTATTGCCGATACCAGCTTTTACAAAGCTTTTCACAACATGAAAGGTTACGACTTTATTGCCGAAAACCGCATTTACACCTTCGACAAAAAGAATAAAGTTGACGGCAAAATTTACCGAAAACTGCACCACGGCGATGTAAACGGGAAACACACCATCGAAACTTTAGCTAAACGCGACAGTGGTAGCCTGTACAAGAGCAATGGTAAATATCAGCTATATACGGTAGAAATGTTCGATTACATTTTTCAGAATGCTTATAACTCAGATTTCTCTTCGATAGAAGACCTGCCCGGCGGTGGTAAAAATGAAACCTACAAGGATAAGCTGAAAACGCTGATCTTCCGCCCGGGAACTAAGGTTACCGGTATTCCTTTTATCAGCAGTAAAACAGAGATTTTCGGTAAGGATATGAAGGAATTTTACCTCTATCAGTTTGCCCGGGGTACTTACATGGATACGATACCTGTTTACCGTTTTAAAGTGATCCGCAAGCCCAGCACCAGCGATGGCGATGTAATGATTAACGAGATGACCACCATCTTCGATACCCGCACTTTCCAGATCCTGGGGCGCTACATCGATATGAAATACAGCAACATGTTCTTCGACTTCAACGTGCAGATGAACATCGAACTTAATAACTATAACGGCACCCTGCTACCCGCTAAAATAAGCTACCAGGGCAACTGGAATGTGCCTTTCCACAAAGAGGAGCGGGCTGCATTTTTGATATTGCATAAGGAGTATAAGA
This sequence comes from Sphingobacteriaceae bacterium, assembly GCA_903644075.1. GTDB lineage: Bacteria > Bacteroidota > Bacteroidia > Sphingobacteriales > Sphingobacteriaceae > Mucilaginibacter. The sequence goes on from CAHJXH010000165.1 coordinate 10,616, forward strand.
AGGAATAGAGGCAAGAGAATCAGGAAAAGAGAGTCAGGAATCAAGACAATAAAATATATGTGCGAGTTAACGCACCGTAGAGACACAATACTTTGTGTCTCTTTTTGTTTAAATAGGTTTTATCCTTTTTGTCATCCAGCGCTAGCGAAGGATCTTCTTCGCCCTGTATAACCGCTATGTAAAGCGCAGAAGATTCTTCACTGCGTTCTGAATGACAAAGTGTAAAGAAACTGCTACTGCCACGCGCCACTGCTACTTTGATTCCGCCAGCGACAATAAATTGCCATCAGGATCTTTAAACCAGGCCACCTTGGTTCCATCGGGGGCTAACCAGATGCCCAGGTCATCCTGCTCAAAAAAGCCGAAAATTTCGAAATAAATTCCTTTGGCTGTCATTTGGCCAATCATGTCTTCAATATTATCTACGCCCCAGCCTAAAACGGTAAATGGGTGCGGTATTAAGGCTTGTACAGTGGTTACTCTTAATAGTGTTCCGTTGGCATTAAACTCTAATGCAAAGGGGCTTTCCGATACCTGGGGCAAACCCAATGTTTCGCCATAAAATTCTTTGGCGCGGGTTGGGTTTAGTGTTGGGATGAAGGCGTGGAGTGGGGAGTTGGTAACCATGATTGATAGATTTTGTATTTTAAAATTAATAAAAATTTGTCATTACGAGGAGGTACGACGAAGCAATCTCATGGCTATGCAGATCGAATAAGTATAGCGACGCGATTGCTTCGTACCTCCTATGTTTGTAAAAAACAAAAAGACAATAATCAATTATCTTTAAAAGGTTTATAAGTGAAA
>CAHJXH010000166.1 GCA_903644075.1 Sphingobacteriaceae bacterium
GTAGTTTATGATTTTTCCAATAAATATATCTTGTTTCCGGGCTATGGGCTTCTGTTTTAAAATAACCTCTTTTGGCGTTTTTTCATCGGGCCTACAGCCTGTAAAGTTAAACCCGATTAACACCATAGCTGCCGAAACCCATCTTTTCCAAAACGGGAATGGTTTAGCAGCCATTTGATTTGATGTAAATCTTCCACAAACATTATAGTTGTTCTCGGCTAAAATCTTCCTGAATTCGTCGGCTTTGCTATTGGTAAAATCATAAACTACTTTATGGCACTGGTCGCAATGCCGGCCGCCATTTTCAACAGCGTGCATCGCATCCCAATTTTCTCCGCACGAGAATTTGAGCTTTATTTGGGTGATGTTTTCAGGCATTTGTAATAAAGATAGGTGTTTATACAAATATCCAAAACCCGAACCACTTTTCTTAGTTATCTTGGAGAAACAACATCCTTCAACCCATGGCTAAAAATGTAGCAGAGCAATTGGTAGATATGCTGATCTCGGCAGGTATCAAAAGAATATACGCCGTTACCGGCGACAGTTTAAACGAAGTTAATGATGCCGTTAGGCGCACCGATGGCAAAGTGCAATGGATCCATGTACGCCACGAAGAGGCTGGCGCTTATGCCGCCGCAGCAGAATCGGAACTAAGCGGACTAGCTTGCTGTGCAGGCAGCAGCGGCCCCGGCCATGTGCATTTAATCAACGGTTTGTATGATGCTCACCGTGCAGGTACGCCGGTTATTGCCATTGCATCTACCTGTGCTACTACCGAATTTGGTACCGAATTTTTCCAGGAAACTAACACCATCAAACTTTTTGACGATTGTAGCCATTACAACCAGATAGCCACCACACCCGCACAATTACCGCGTATGCTGCAAACTGGGATACAGCATGCATTGAGTAAAAAGGGTGTGTCGGTCATCGGTCTGCCTGGTGATCTCACGAAAATGGATGCCGTAGAAATAAGCACTTCAGTTATTAATTATGTAACCGCCCCGGTAATTCGCCCGGCCGATCACGAGTTGCAGGAGCTGGCAGCATTGCTGAACTCGCATGAAAAGATTACTATATTTTGTGGTATCGGCGCATCAAAGGCACATGATGAAGTAGTTGAGCTGTCTAAAAAGTTGAACGCTCCGGTTGGATATTCGTTCCGTGGAAAAATGAGCATTCAGTATGACAATCCTAATGAAGTGGGGATGACTGGTTTGCTGGGTCTGCCTTCAGCTTATCATAGTATGCACCAGTCGGAAGTATTGGTTTTATTGGGTACAGATTTCCCTTACGAGCAGTTTCTACCTACCGATATTAAAATAGTACAACTGGATACCAAGCCTGAGCGCATTGGCCGCCGTGCCAAAGTGAGCATGGGTTTATGTGGTACTACTGAAGATACATTGAAAGCTTTATTGCCTTTAATTGAGCAGAAAACTGATGATAGTTTCCTGCAAACACAATTGAAATTTTACGATAAGGTAAAAGATAACCTGCAGACCTATGTAGATGACAAGGGCAAAAAAGATAAAATTCACCCCGAATATGTAGCAGCAACGCTGAATAAATTGGCTACTAACGATGCCATTTTTACCGTTGATACAGGTATGTGTTGCGTTTGGGGAGCAAGGTATATCCATGCTACGGGAAAGCGTAGTATGCTGGGGTCGTTCAACCACGGCTCTATGGCTAATGCCATGCCGCATGCCATTGGCGCTGCATTAACCTGTCCGGATAGACAAGTTATTGCCATGGCGGGTGATGGCGGCATATCAATGCTATTGGGCGATTTGGCTACCATTTCGCAATATAACTTACCAATCAAAATTGTGGTGTTCAACAACCGCTCTTTAGGTATGGTAAAACTGGAAATGGAAGTGGCCGGCTTGCCCGATTATCAAACCGATATGCACAACCCGGATTTTGCGATGGTCGCTCAGGCAATGGGCATTAAAGGCGTAACTGTGAACGATCCGGATATGGTAGAGCAAGCCTTGCGCGAGGCATTAATGTTTAACGGCCCTGTACTGCTTAACGTAATGACCGACCCTAATGCACTGGCCATGCCACCAAAAATAGAATTTGAACAGGTAAAAGGTATGGCGCTATCCATGTCGAAACTGATACTAAACGGCCAGATGGATGAAGTACTGGAAACGGTAAAATCAAATATTAAGCACGTTAAGGATTTGCTTTAGTTGATAGTTATTAGGTTATTGAGTTACTAAGTTGTTCGTTGTTAGAATTTAGTAACTCAATAACCTAATAACCCAGAACTAAAATCTACCTAAACTTTCTCCACCAGCCCGAAATAAAGGGCAGATCATTTACCTGCGTAGGCTGGCCGGGCTCTGGTGCAAACAAACGGATTTGTTTTTCTTTGGCTAATTGTTGCAAACGATCAATAGGTTCGTACCAGGCATGCAGGGCCAGGTTAAAAGTCCCCCAGTGTATTGGCATCATCAGACCACCTTTTAAGGCAAGGTGTGCGTTAGAAGCGTGATCTGGGCCCATATGTATATCGGGCCAGTTTTTGCCGTAAGCGCCAATCTCCAGCATGGTTAAATCAAATGGGCCGTAAGCTTCGCCAATATCAGCAAAGCCTTCGAACCAACCCGAATCGGCACCGAAAAATATATTGTGCTTATTTCCCTTAATAACAAAGGCCGACCATAGCGTTTCATTACGATGTGTTACACCGCGGCCTGAGAAGTGGCGGGTAGGGGTGGTGGTAATCGTCATATCTTCGCCTAATTTGGCAGTATCGCCCCAATCCATTTCGGTAATGCGATCTTTGCTAATTCCCCATTTTTCGAGATAAAAACCAACGCCTAATGAGGTGTAAAAAGGAACTGAAAGGTTGACGAAATGCTTGATAGTTGCTTCATCAAAGTGATCATAATGATCGTGCGAAACGATGATGGCATCCAGCGCAGGTAAGTCATCTAAAGCAATAGGTGCTTCAAAAAAGCGTTTCGGCCCAAAGCTTTGCGAAAAGGAAGCCCGTTGGCTCCAAACCGGGTCGGTTAAAATGCGTTTGCCGTCAATCTCAATTAAGATGCTCGAGTGGCCGATCCAGGTAATGCGTAAGCCGCTTTCTGGCGGTGTATTATATATTTCGGGGTTGGTTTTAAACGGGCCTAATTTTTTCTTCGGAACACTCTCGGCTTTGTTGGTGATATAATCCCATAAAATAGAGGGCATTTTGTCGAACCCAGCTTCGTGGGTTGGTACTGGGTTCATATATTTCGGCCCCTCTTTGCGGGAGCCTTTTAGGTTGATTGGCATTTGTATTTTAATAATCTGATTCTAATTACTATTTGTCATTTTGACGATAGGAGAAATCTTTTGCAGTATACTTATCTCTCTAAGAAGATTTCTCACATACGTTCGAAATGACAAAAAATTGATAAAGATTGTCCTTTATCTTTTTTCCGTCCTCATCGGCCCTTGTGATCGTTTGCTTTTAAAAATGTTACAGCCTTTCTGCATAATTCCTGCAAAGCTGACGGTAAGATGTCTTTAAAATAAGGATGCGAAGCATCGAACACGTGGTCGGCATTGGGTAATATCAGTAACTCGGCATTGGGCTGCATCCGTTTCAAGTCGTGGGCGTGGCTCACGGCTACGGTTGTGTCAGCAGTGCCATGTACAATTAGCCAAGGCTGTTTTACATTAGCGGCCTGTGCCAATACATTTAAACGTGCTGAGTGCTTATCAATATCATCTAATAGTGTAGCTTTTACCGGCATCTCCTGGCCAGTGCGGTGGTTGGGGAAATTAAAGGTACCCATTAACCGCCATTGTGCTTCTAACTGCTTCGGCCATAGGTTATGGAAATCGGCTACAGAAGCCATGGTGATTAAATGACTCACGTGCTTATCCTCCGCAGCTTTAATAATACTGATACCGCCGCCCATGCTATGGCCAAGTAAAATCACTTGATCCGCAATGGGAATGGCTGATCCTCCGGCAACAAAATCAATCATGTATTTTAAGTCGTCCAGTTCTATAGAAAAAGTGTTCTCGCTGAATGCAATCAGGTCGCTAAATTCTAAAGGGGTATCTGGCGTGGTGCCGTTATGCGAGAAATTGAATTTCAAAACACGGTAACCGTTTTCGGCAAAATAACGGGCTACGAGGTGATGGGTTCCCCAATCCTTAAACCCTTTAAAGCCATGCACAAAAATAATAAGCGGGGCATTGGAGTTAACGTCATTATAAGTAAGGTCGGCCAGCATTAAACGGCCTTTAGAACCCGGTATGGTATAAGTTTTATTCTGGATCATTTGCATGGTATAACGTGTGGGGAGGGGCATTGTTACAAAGGCTTTTTCAATTCCCTCCTTGGGAGGGGTGCGTAAGGTTGTGTAGCGGAGGGGCGTTTGATTAGTTAGCAGCAGAAAACCGTTCCTTTCTTTGTGCGCATTCCGTCGTATCCCTCTCCAAGGACTACCGTGTAACCCACATCTTTGAAACTACATCGGTTTCTACCCCTTATTAACGTTGGTCGTATTAGCAGTGTCGCTGCATTCCCCTTTTAAGGGGAAAACTACTGTCAGTGCAACTTGCATTAACGCTGATAAGGGGTATAAATAGTATATGAGATTTATGTATATAGTATTTCCAAGGATGGATAAAAAACACCTCCGGCTATGACCTAACATAACTAAAAACTAAATCCTTGTACTCCACCAGGCCCAATACATCAGCACAGGTTGTAATAAAAACCTTGCCCAGGCAATAAAGGGTGTTACTTCCAGCTTGCCAACTCTCATCGGTGCGTCATAAACCATGGTAATATGTACCGGTAAAAAAGCCGCTAACATAGCCACAATCAGCCAGCCTGCAAGCGGGCGGGTGGCCGGGAAAATCATCATCAGGCTGAATATCAGTTCACATGCGCCGGATATCATGTTCATCAAGGATGGGTAGGGTATATAGTCGGGGATGATCTTTATATATCCCCTCGGATGCCAAAAATGATTTATGCCGGCAATTGCATAAAAAATGACAAGAATAACTATGCTAATATTTCTAAAGATTTGCATATTTGCTGGCTTTGTTTATTTACGTAAACAGCTTAAGGTACAGTTTTAATAACTATTTAAACCTAATTTAAAATCGTTCTATTTTGTTTTCCTTTGACAAAGCATTGACATTGGTAGAGTATATTGAACGTAATTTTGTTGAGTCAAATTTATAACGGCATTGAAGTATTTAAAGGTTATAGCATTTACGCATAAGCAGATCGAACTGAAGGAACTGGGTAAACTGGTTATTTGTCAGGAAGACCTGACCCCTAAGCTTAAGCAGGTAAAAGAATTATTTGATATTCCAGAGATATTTTACCTTTCTACCTGTAACCGTGTTGCCTTTGTAATGGCTACCCCGCAAGTTATTGACCGCGACTTCACCCGGAAATTTTTCCACGCTTTAGATATGGGCCTTTGCCCGGGTTATACCGAAACTTTCCTTGATGCTGCCAATATTTACGAAGACCAGGAAGCATTAAACCATCTGTTGCGTACATCATGCTCTTTAGAAAGCTTAATTGTTGGCGAAAAAGAAATTTTAGCCCAGTTACGCAAGGCCTACGAAAGCTGCCGCATGGCAGGCTTAACAGACGATTACCTGCGCATGGTAATGGGCTGTGTAGTTAAAGCCGCTAAAGAAGTTTATACCCATACCAATATCTCTAAAAATCCTATTTCGGTTGTATCATTAGCTTATCGTAAGCTAAAGGATCTGAAACTTTCTCCAAACGCCCGTATCTTAATTATCGGCGCAGGCGAAACCAATCGTAATATTTCTAAATATCTGCAAAAGCATAAGTACTCTAACTTCTCGGTATTTAACCGTACGTTGGGTAGTGCGCAAGAGTTAGCCTTGGAATTAAAAGGCGAAGCTTATGATCTGGAGGCGTTAAAAACTTACAAAAAAGGTTTTGATGTAATTATTACCTGTACTGCATCAACACAGCCGATCATCACACCAGAGATCTACGCTTCATTGCTGAATGGCGATACTGATAAAAAGACTATCGTTGATTTAGCAATCCCTAATGATACCGATCCCGAAGTGCTGGTTAATTTCCCGGTTAACTTTATCGAGGTTCACTCGCTGAACGAGATCGCTAAAAAGAATATGCAGGAGCGTTACCAGGAATTGGTACACGCCGAAAAAATCATTGCAGAAAACATCCACGATTTTATACCTCAACTCAAACAACGTCGCATCGAAGTGGCTATGCGCCAGGTTCCTGAAAAGATCAAAGAGATTCGTAACACAGCCATCAATTCTGTTTTTGCAGAAGAGGTACAGGGTATGGATCAGCAATCGCGCGAAATACTTGAAAAAGTAATGAATTACATGGAGAAAAAGTACATCAGTGTACCCATGGTAATGGCGAAAGAAATTTTGATCGCAAATAACTAATCAATGCTTTTTACCGCCGCCGGCCACCTCGCACGTCATTGCGAGCGATAGCGTGGCAATCCCCGAGCGATACGCTGTAACTTTAATAAAGCATTGCCAATATGCTCCTGATTTATTGTTGCTTAAGCTCAATTTATCCCCCAAAATTTCTTATTTTCAACAATAACAACCACACAGTCAGCTAATCTTCACATTGCAATAAAAATTGCAGGTACGAGCATATAAAATTTAAATTTGCGGAACAATTAAAATAGACTCTTTGGAAAGAAAATTACTCATAGGAACACGCGGCAGCGATCTTGCTTTATGGCAGGCTAACTTTGTTAAAAACGAATTGGCCAGCATAGGCATAACTGCCGAACTTAAGATTATTAAAACCCAGGGCGACCGTATCCTGAACCTGAGCTTTGATAAGCTGGAGGGTAAAGGGTTTTTCACCAAAGAGATTGAAGAAGAATTATTAGTGGGCAAAATTGATATAGCTGTACACTCACACAAAGACCTGCCGACTGAGAATCCTCCGGGACTTATCATCGCAGCGGTTTCGGAACGGGAAGACCCATCTGAGCTGTTGTTGATTTTGAAGGATTGTGTGGATGTGCATCAGAAGCTATCCGTAAAATTTGGTGGCCGTGTAGGTACTTCATCAAACCGCCGCCGTGCGCAGCTATTAGCTGTGCGACCTGACCTGGAAATTGATGACCTGCGTGGTAACGTAAATACACGCATTCAAAAACTGCGCGACGAAAAATACGATGCCATTATGCTGGCCAAAGCCGGCGTATCCCGTTTGCAATTAGATTTAAGCGAGTTTTTAATTGAAGAATTACCCCCTACAGAACTGATACCGGCACCGGCACAAGGTGTTATGGCTGTACAGATTCGCGAAAACGACCATGAGCTATTTGAGCGCCTGCAAGCCCTTAACCGACCTGATGTTGCAGAGCAATTAGGCATTGAGCGGAAAGTATTAAACCTGTTTGGTGGTGGCTGTCACCTGCCGCTGGGCGTTTATTGCCGTAAGCATGAAGGTAAGTTCCAGATATTTACTTCTAAGGCTGATGATGGTGAAGGTTTTCCTGATCGTTTGTTCATCGAAACTGATAATCTGGAAGGATTACCCGAAAAGATAGTTGCCCGTTTTAGCAAGGATAGAACTTTCCCGTCTAAAGTGTTTATCTCGCGCGATCTGGGTTCGCAAAGTTATTTCCGCCGCGCGTTGGAGAAGCATGGTATCGAGATAGAAGCCTGGTCTTTAATACGTACGGTACCTGTGATTAACACATTCGATTCATACATTTTACGCAGTGTGGATTGGATGTTTTTCACCAGCAAAAATGCGGTGGAGTATTTCTTTCAACTGGAACCTAAGTTTGCGCACCCGGTTAAGTTTGGTGTTATGGGCAGCGGATCTGAAGATATGCTGCGTAAGAACGGCCATTTTGCAGATTATGTTGGCCAAAGTAATGACACCGCCGAAGTAGCCCGCGACTTTGCGAAACTGGCTAACGGTACTACGATATTATTCCCGGGGGCGGAAAGCCCGATGAGGAGCATTCACCAGGGATTATCTGCCGATACCAAGATCATCGACCTGCCGGTTTATGAAACTGTGCTGGATGAAACCGCAGCAGCATCATCTGCCGATGTATTGGTTTTCACCAGCCCATCAAACGTTGAAAATTATTTCGAGCATCACCTGCTGGATAATCACCAGCAAATTGTGGCCATCGGCAAATCAACAGGCCGTACGCTCGATGAAATGAATATAAAATATACATTGCCTTTCTCGCCCGATGAAATCGGTTTGGCAGAGGCAGTGTTTGGGTTATAAGAACCCCATCCCGGCCTTCCCCGAAGGGGAAGGAGGTAAAAGGAAAACGAATAATAAAATTAATAAGGTAAAGTCCTCTCCTTTTGGAGAGGATTTAGGAGAGGTTATGTTACAGAGACCAAGAAGGAACAGGAAAAGTGAAGTGATACGCCAAATGGTGCAGGAAACACATGTTAGTGCAGCTAACCTGATTTTCCCACTGTTTATTGTGGAGGGTACTAATCAGAAAACAGAAGTATCATCAATGCCGGGTATTTTTAGGTATTCGATTGATAACTTACTGCGTGAGGTTGAAAGCTGTATGAACTTAGGCTTAAAAGCCTTTGATCTTTTCCCGAATATTGACGAGGCTCTGAAAGATAAATATGCTACCGAAAGCTATCGCGAAGAAAGCCTTTATCTGCGTGCCATCAGCGAAGTAAAAAAACATTTCCCTGAGGCTTGTGTAGTTACAGACGTAGCGATGGACCCCTACAGCAGTGATGGCCATGATGGTATTGTTGAGAATGGCGAAATTCTGAACGATAAAACTTTAGCCGTTTTAGCCAAAATGTCGATAGCTCATGCGCGTGCAGGTGCAGATATTATTGCACCGTCGGACATGATGGATGGCCGCGTGGGTTACATCCGCGAGGCATTGGATAATGAAGGTTTTACCAATGTATCTATCATGTCGTACACCGCTAAATATGCGAGTGCATTTTACGGTCCGTTTAGGGATGCTTTGGGTTCTGCACCAAAATTTGGTGATAAAAAGAGCTACCAGATGAATCCTGCCAACCAGCGCGAAGCCCTGATTGAGGCCCGTTTGGACGAAGCAGAAGGTGCCGACTTTTTAATGGTAAAACCAGGTTTGCCATATCTTGATGTAATTAAACTATTAAAAGATAATACTGAACTGCCAATTGCCGCGTATAATGTAAGCGGTGAGTATGCCATGATAAAGGCTGCTATACAAAACGGCTGGTTAAATGAGCAGCGCGCCATCACAGAAGTTTTAACAAGCTTTAAACGTGCCGGCGCAACCTCAATTTTAACCTACCACGCAAAAGAAGTATTGTTGAATAAATGGCTATAAAATGAGTTGTCGGTTTTCGGTTGTCAGTTGTCTGCACTTAGCAGGGTTACTTACAACAGATGCCAATAACTGAAATAAAACATATGAGTTTTCGATTGCCTGTTATTAGTTATCTGCACTATGCAAGGTACTGACAACCGACAACTGACAACTGACAACTGCAACAAAAATGTTCGATTCGTTTAAAAAAATATTTTCTGGTAAAGAGGGTGAAGAGCCTGTGAATACCACAGGTAAGGCAGATATCGTTCGCGAAAAATCTGCTGAGTTGTATGAGAAGGCTAAAACGTATTTCCCGGGTGGGGTAAATTCACCGGTGCGTGCGTTTAAATCTGTTTATGGTACCCCGCTTTTTATTGAGAAAGGTGATGGGGCCCATTTATGGGATGCCGACGGTAACCAGTTTATAGATTACTGCTGCTCATGGGGGCCGCTGATCCTTGGCCACAACAATGCCAAGGTTCGGGAGAAAGTGCTGGAAGTTATTCAGCACGGCATGTCTTTCGGTGCGCCAACCGCGCTGGAAAATGAACTGGCCGAACTGATCCTCAAGAATAATAAATACATCCAGAAAATACGTTTCGTAAGCTCGGGTACCGAGGCTGTTATGTCGGCTATCAGGTTGGCACGTGGCGTTACCAAACGCGATAAGATTTTAAAGTTTGAAGGCTGCTACCACGGTCACTCAGATTCATTACTGGTTAAAGCCGGTAGCGGGCTGGTTACTTTTGGCGAAACCTCATCAGCAGGGATCCCTAAAGCCTTTGCCGAGCAAACCATCGTGGTATCATTAAATGATCGCGAAGCTTTAAAAGAAGCTTTTGCCGAGTTTAAAGACCAGATTGCAGCAGTAATCATCGAACCTGTTCCAGCCAATAATGGCTTGTTACTGCAAGAGAAAGAATATTTAAAGTTCCTCCGTGATATCTGTACCGAGAATGACACCTTGCTGATTTTTGACGAAGTGATCTCTGGTTTCCGTTTAGGCTTTGAGGGTGCAGCGGGTTACTATCAGATTAAACCTGATATTTTAACCTATGGTAAAATTATAGGTGGTGGTTTGCCGGTTGGGGCTTATGGCGCCTCTGCCGAAATTATGGATCATATTTCGCCGGTGGGCAGTGTTTACCAGGCAGGCACTTTATCGGGTAACCCGGTTGCTATGGCAGCAGGTATCGGTCAGCTCACAGAGCTATTGCGTATGGGTTTCTACCGTGATCTGAATAACAAGACTGAAGAGTTTGCCGAATCTATCCAGCGTTTTGCTACGGCGCGTAATTATAAATTTAAGGTGTTCCATATTGGTTCTATCTTTTGGTTTGCGTTTACCAATCAAGCCGCTATCCGTAAGGCCGAAGAAATTGATGCAAGCAGCATGGAGAAATTCAAAAAGCTGCATCGCGAACTGTTAAACCGTGGCATTTACTTGGGGCCATCGGGTTATGAGGTTGGTTTTATTTCATCGGCCCATACAAAAACAGATTTAGAAAGAACAAAACGCGCTATTTTTGATAGTTTAGATATTGTATTTAAAGACAAGTAAGCGATGAAAAGGCCATTTGTAATTTTTTACGCACTAATTATTTACGCCGTAGCCGAATTGTTTTGGTGGGGTTATATGCTGGTGCACCTGCAACCCGGTCGTTTTGGGATGATTATGGGCGAAGGATCGGTATTTATACTGGTTTTTACGGTTGGCGCGTACAACCTGCATGCATCAATTAATAAAGAGCGCCGTTTACAGGAGCAGAAAAGAAATTTCCTGCTT